>DDOT01000137.1 GCA_002341815.1 Thiobacillus sp. UBA2487
GCACTTCTGGTTTCCGCCAGCCGTAATGCAGAAGCCCGTGGCCTGAATGGTCAACTCACCGGCGATCTCGACCGGGCCTGGCAACACCAACATAAAACGGTGAATAAAATCCGTGACAGCTATGTGGATTACATGCGTCGCTCCGGGGTGCATAGCTGGATTGGCACAGCGCGCTTTATTGACGCTCATACCATTGATGTCGAAGGCGAACAACTGCACGCACGCCATTTCATCATCGCAACCGGATCACACGCCCATATTCCAGCGCTATTTCCGCTCACGCCGGGTCGAATTCTCAGCACCGATGACCTGTTCGACGCGCCACCGCCGTCTGGTCGTCGAGTGGCCTTGGTGGGTAGTGGTGTTATCGGCACCGAATTTGCCTTTATTTTAAGTCAGCTTGGTTGCCAGATCCTTTGGCTGGCCAACACCGAGCCCTTGTCACATACCGGCTTTTCCGATGCCGCACGCGAACTGTTGAACGAATCGCTGGATGCGTGCACTATTTTACGTCTGCCACGGCCGCTAAACGTTCGTGTCAATCCCGATGGCGTGACGCTCGAATTCGCCAACGCACCTGCCGAAACAGTTGACTGGGTTTTACTCGGCACTGGCCGACTGCCCCACATTGCCGGGCTGCACCCCGAAGCAGCCGGTGTAGAGATCGGCCCGGACGGGTTTATCACCATTGACGCCTCGCGTCGTACCACCGCTGAAAACATCTACGCCATTGGCGATGTTGCCAACCCGCGCATGACTGCCAACCATGCCCTGGCTGATGCGGACTTGGCGATCGCCAATATTATTGAACCACACTCCCGCTTGCTGGAAACCAACTCTATCCCCGAAATGGTGTACTCGGCAATCGAATTGGGCCGCATTGGCTTGAATGAAGATGAGGCGATTGATGCCGGGTATGAACCCGCCACCGGCTTTGCTTCCTTTGACACCAATCCACGTGCGGTGGGACAAGATGAAGGCAATGGTTTTGTACGCTTGATTGCCGATATGGACACCGGCCAATTGCTGGGTGCAGAAATTGTCGGCTCGGAAGCCGGTGAAATCATTCACACGGTTGCCAACCACATGGGCAATGACGATGCGTTAAACCGCATGGCTCATGCCTTTTACAACCACCCGGCACGCACCGAGGAAATCCGCAATGCCGTGGAAACGCTGGCCGCCAAGTGGGGATTGAATGAACAGGTATTCGGCGAGTGAATTCTCAACAAACGCATAGCCTCCAACTCTATCTACGCCTGCTGGGTCACGTTAAGCCGTATTGGCGCATCTTCGCCGGCTCGTTGCTGGCCATGGCAATCACTGCCGCCGTAGAGCCAGCCGTGCCGGCTATTTTCAAGCCGTTGCTGGATGGCAGCTTCGTGCACAAAGACCTGAAAATGATTCGGCTGATTCCGCTGCTGATGATCGGGCTGTTTCTGGTGCGCGGGGTGGCCGATTTTGCCAGCAATTACGGTATGAGCTGGATCGGCAGCAAATTGGTCATGGATTTGCGCGGTGCGATGTTCAACAAACTGATCAATCTGCCAACCGGTTTTTTTGACGACAGTTCAACCGGCACGTTGGTCGCCAATATCGTATTCAATGTCACCCAAGTGACCCAATCCGCCACGGGTGCAGTGACCCTGCTGGTGCGAGACAGCCTGGCCATTGCCGGCTTGCTGGGCTGGTTGTTGTGGCTTAACTGGAAATTGACACTCATTATTGTGGCTATCGCCCCGATTGCGGTCAGCGTGATTCGCACCGTCAGTCGACGCTTACGCAAAATCAATCGCGATGCCCAACGCAATGTTGGCGCAATTGCCCATGTGGTTGAAGAGGCGGTTGGGGCACACAAGGTTGTCAAAATTTTTGGCGGACAGCCCTATGAATCCCAACGCTTTGATGCCGCCATCAATCAAGACCGCCAACTGTACATGAAAGCAGTCGCTGCTGCGTCGGCCAACAGTCCCGTGGTGCAATTCGTTGCTGCCCTTGGGGTTGCGCTGGTGGTCTACATTGCGACCCAACAAGCGTTGCAGGGCGCTCTCACCGTAGGCGGCTTCGTGTCCTATATGATTGCCATGATGATGATCTTTGGTCCGGTTAAACGACTGACCGGCATCAACGAACAACTGCAACGCGGGCTGGCAGCTGCCGAAGTGGTCTTTGACCTGATGGACCGCACCACCGAACCGGATACGGGCACGCAAACACCCACCCGGGTAGCCGGTCACCTTGAATTTCAGCACATTAACCTGCATTATCCCGAAAAAAATGAACCTGCACTCAACGACATCAATCTGGAGATTGCATCTGGTGAAACTGTGGCCCTGGTCGGTTCGTCCGGCAGCGGTAAAACCAGTCTGGTTAACCTGATCCCCCGTTTTTATTCACCCACATCAGGCCGAATCCTGCTGGATGGCATGGCGTTGACGGACATCAAACTCGCCAGCCTGCGTCAGCAAATCGCCCTGGTATCGCAAGATGTGGTGTTGTTCAATGACAGCATCGCCGCCAATATTGCGTATGGCAGCCAACCTGCTGCCAGTGAAGCCGATATTATCCGTGCAGCAGAGGCGGCTCATGCCATGCATTTTATTCGCCAACTGCCGAACGGGTTACACACCATGGTCGGCGAGAATGGCGTCAAGCTATCCGGTGGCGAGCGCCAGCGCATTGCCATTGCCCGCGCATTGCTGAAAAATGCACCGGTGCTGATTTTGGACGAAGCCACATCCGCCTTGGACAACGAATCTGAACGTCATGTGCAAGCCGCACTGGAAACCTTGATGCTGGGACGTACCACCGTGGTGATTGCACACCGCCTGTCCACCATTGAGCATGCGGACCGGATCGCTGTCATGAAACAGGGCCGGATCGTTGAACTGGGTCGCCACGCTGACCTTTTGAGCCAAAATGGGGTGTATGCCCAACTGCACCGCTTGCAATTCCATGAACCCAACCCTTGAGTTACCATCAGCACCCCAGATTCGCCCACCGCGCGCCATTATGACGCCGGTCGGGCGGGCGATTCGCGATTTTGACATGATACGGCAAGGCGACCGCATCCTGCTCGGCCTGTCGGGCGGCAAAGACTCCCTCACCCTGCTGCAAGTCTTGCTGGATTTACGCAAACGCGCCCCGGTTCGATTTGAAATTGCCGCCTGTACGGTAGACCCGCAATCCGATGACTTTGATCCCAGCCCGCTGATTCCATGGATGAGCAAGGTCGGCATTCACTACCATTATGAACGCCAGCCAATTGTGGCATCGGCGCAAACCAGCATGACCGGCGACTCGTTTTGCGCATTCTGCTCACGTATGCGACGAGGTATTCTGTACCGGGTAGCTCGCGAAAACGGCTATAACGTACTGGCCTTGGCGCAACACCTGGATGATCTGGCAGAAACCTTGATGATGTCGATGTTCTTCGGTGGCAAACTACGCACCATGCAGGCCCATTACACCAACGATGCCGGTGATGTACGCATTATACGACCACTGGCCTATGTACGCGAACGGCAAACCCGTGATTTCAGCCTTAAAGCCGGGCTGCCGGTCATTCACGACAATTGCCCGGCCTGCTTTGCCACCCCGACCCAACGACTGGAAATGAAACACTTGCTGGCTGCTCAGGAAAAAGC
>DDOT01000143.1:0-310 GCA_002341815.1 Thiobacillus sp. UBA2487
ATGACTTGCTGAATTCCAGACATATGCACTGTCGCAACACCCGTGTGATTCTCAACTATCTTGCATGCCGGCGACATGGAAAATGTGTGCATGTAAGAATGATGCACCGTCAAAACCAAGTCTTGCAGTTTTTTGTCATCTTCTAATTTGATTATCTTGAGGCCTATTTCTTCACATTTGCTCATCGGTATGTGCCGCGCATGAGCAGCCGTTGCCGAATGGTCACCTAAAAAATCAACGATCGCCTGCGCGGTTGCAATGTGTTCTGCCTGTGCATTGAACATGTTCTCACAAAGCCATCCATGAACCA
>DDOT01000143.1:316-496 GCA_002341815.1 Thiobacillus sp. UBA2487
ATCATTGAGGAATGATGGATGGTACCGGGAAACAATTTGCTGCCAAAGAGGCGTGCAAGCAGGATCACGCTTAATACTCTCTACTGCCATCTGGAATTCATCAAGAACCCCTTGAGCCGGAACACCGCCTATTTGAGGATCTATTGGTCCTAGGCTTGATTGTTTTCCCAGAACAATCTC
>DDOT01000143.1:531-1426 GCA_002341815.1 Thiobacillus sp. UBA2487
TGTCTTTTCCGAACATTACCCACAGATATTTGACCAATGCCTCTGTGGCAGCAATATCCCCACCAGGAGTATGAAGTATTAAGTCTAGACCTTTATCCCGATTCAGTTGATTAACAGCCGCCATGAACGCATTCATGTCGTCATCACCAACGCTCAAGTTCGGAGTAGATGGCGGGCGAAACAACCATCCGGAATAATACGCAATTACGTTTCTACCGGTGTGAGAATGTAATTGCTTGAGATATTTTC
Source organism: Thiobacillus sp. UBA2487 (assembly GCA_002341815.1). Taxonomy (GTDB): domain Bacteria; phylum Pseudomonadota; class Gammaproteobacteria; order Burkholderiales; family Sulfuriferulaceae; genus Sulfuriferula. Next base: position 781 of record DDOT01000143.1, read on the forward strand.
GCCGAACGATGTCTACAGCCTGCATGCCGGCTTGTTGCTTAGCGCCAATCTCTGAGAGTACTTTTCCCCACGCCGGCATGCTATAAGGTCGATGTGTGTGATTGAATGGTCAGTCGAACATTGGGATCAATCAAAGAAAATCGCTCGAAAACATGCGGCTTGTTTAATGGTTCCGCAACCGAAGGCTCAAAGAGGCGATCGTAATCGGCAACCAGATTTTCTGAAGAAGTGGCCTTTTTTTGCTCCAGAGCACGAAACGCTTCGAGCAATATATTTTCGCCAGCAGGTGACTTTAGTGTGTTCATCATTTTCCCCGAAAAATTTTAATCAGCAATTTTGCATAGTATAGCCTAAAAATGCGGATATCTGTATGTTTGTGGAGGCTATTTCAATCAACGGAATGCTTATCGAAAGCCACCGTTTGCATACCGAACCTAAAACCGGTTGACTCGTCCGCACGCAACCAAACCCGATCATTGCATAAACCTGTCGAAATCCAATTAATCTCGAATCGGGATTGCTGAGGAACCTGCGGGCAAAACGCCCCCAACCCCGTGACATCAGGTTTGCATGTTGACAGTTATAGGCGGAGGGTATGGGGCAAATTCACGACGAGCCTGGCGACGTGTCGGTGTCAGGAAGAATT
>DDOT01000143.1:1475-2728 GCA_002341815.1 Thiobacillus sp. UBA2487
AGGTGCAGGATGACGCGATCTTTGTATTGTTTGATCTGGGTAGCGACCTTGAACAGTTTGAGAATGACGGTCATGGGCTGGGCTGCGGCCAGTTCGGTATGCACCAACGCATGCACGCGGAATTGCTGATGCAGGACATAGGCTGCGCAATGCAGGATCAGACGCATGCAGTTGGCGAGGAACGTGGTGCAAGAGGTTCTGTCTGCGGCCAGTTGCGGATCAGGCAAATGCATGGATGTCACCACGAAGCGCGGGTTGTCGCCCAGCGCCATGACCTCTGCCTTGAGCACGACCCGGAATGGCTTGTGCCAAGAGCCTGCTGCATAGTCAAATGTGTCGTACAGTTTGACCGAAGCATCTTCACCCCAAGCTTGCCGTTTGGCTGACAAGGCTCGTGCGCGTTGCATGGCGGGCTCAGCCAGACCATTGAGCACGCTGTTTCCGGCCAGACCGAACAGAAAATCGGTATTGGGCATCTCATCGCACAGACGCATCAACGCCGGTGTGGAAAAATGGCCGTCGCCACGCACCAGAATATGTGTGTCGGGGAAGTGGCGACGAATCAATTTCAGCACCCGTGCCATGATCATGGCGTTTTCAGCGCCAGTGGGACGCTTGCCGGGACGCAACACCGCCGTGACCAGTGCGCCGGACAGGCCATCGAAAATGAACAGCGGCAAATAACAGGTACTGCGGTAATGGTGGTTGTAAAACGCCAGCGGTTGTTGACCGTAAACCGCATCTTCAGAGTGGTCCATATCCAGCACCAGCGCTGCCGGCGGTTGCGCAAAACCGGCGATGAACTGCTCGACCAAAGCCTGACTCGCGCGATAAATATCGCGTGCGCTAGCGGCATGTTCAAAGCGGGACATGGTGGCAGCAGATGCCAGCGCGTCATCAGGATCAAACGGCTTGCGGCCTGCGCCCAGACGAAACATTGGATCATGGCGCAAGGACTGACTGTCATTGCCATCTTCATAACCCGAGGCAATCTGGAACACGCGTTGGGTCAACAACGTCTGCAGGGAATGTTTGACGTACCCTGAATGACGGGAGTCAGTGATTGCAGCAGAAAGACGCTTGGTCAGCCCGATTTGCCGATCAAGGCTGCGCAATAACATCGGGCCAAGATCAGAAGACAAACCGCCTCCTTCAAAATCGGCACGAACGGTAAAACCGGCGGAGGGCGGAAAACAAAGCTGTTTTATAGTAGAATTCGACATGGGCAGAGTGTGGTTTGTGTTTACGGATTG
>DDOT01000143.1:2781-2990 GCA_002341815.1 Thiobacillus sp. UBA2487
CCTTTTTATGCAAAATTCAGGCTAAGGGAGGGACTTGTGGCAGAAGACTTAAGCAGAACGAAACTGATTGTCAGCCTATTACATCAGACAACCAGCTTGCCCATAGTAAGCGAATTCCTAAAAGAAAAAGGATTAACTCATTCAGCAGGAAGCTGGGATATCTTACTCAATAAACGCATTATTCCTGCGATTAGCGATCATCAAATTTC
>DDOT01000067.1 GCA_002341815.1 Thiobacillus sp. UBA2487
CATGAATTCGCGTGATGATCACACAGGATTTTGTTACAGAATGATATTTCATGAAATGCGTGGCGTTGTTATTCGTACGCCCAATTGAATAAAATTTCAATAGGGAGCCCAAGTGAGGGCGCGCGTTAATTTATGAAAAAATCGGGTTAGTGGAGCGGTCTATGAAATCGATCAAAGTTACAGATATCGGTTCGATAAAAAATGAACTGAACAAGTATAAAAAAGGTAAAAAACTGACTATCCAGTTGTTTAACCAGGCTGCCCGTATGGCATGGTTGGGCAAGATTGTGCTGAGCGTGCTGGATCCGGAAGACCCGGACTGTCGTTCGTGGTTGCTGTATGTGCAACCTTTGGAAGGAATGGCCGCCAATTTGGTTGAAGTGGATGATGAGTTATATGATCAAATTCATATCCTCGATGCCGAACAAGGGCGTTATTTGGCTGAATTGATGCGTGATGGCTTAACCCATCGTGCGCGTGAGCTGGAAGCGCTTAATCAACGCGATTTCTATTTTGGCAAGTTTTTCAAGGATGCTGCGCAACCGGTTGGCGGAGAAGAGGCATCTGATCATTGAACGCACGTTGGATTGATTTGGGTGACTGTGGCCCGGAGCAATTTCACGCGACATACAGCGCGATCGCGGAATGCATGGCGCCGGACGACGATCCGGTGATGGTATGGGGTCGTCCAGCAGCACATTTTTGTCTGGGCGCCCATCAAAGCGCTGAATTTGAATTACATTCAAGCATCAATGTGCCGGTGTTGCGTCGGCCATTGGGCGGCGGTGGGGTCTGGCTTGACCCTGACCAGGTGTGTTGGGTGTTAATTGCGCCACGCCAATTTTATCCATCCCGTCCGCAAGATTGGTTTGCGCATGTGTTGGCTCCCATGTTGCAGGTATTTATCGGCATGGGTTGGGATGTGGCTTTGGTTGGTTCGGATATTCGCATGGCCGGACGAAAATTGGCGGGTAGTGGTGCTGCCACTATCGGTCATGCCGGACTGGTGGGCAGTAGTTTTTTGCTCGATTTTCCGGTGGAGGTCTTTGCGGATCTGATTCATGCGCCTTCCGACGGTTTTCGCCGCTGGTTGGTGGATGCGCTTACCCAACAAATGACCTGGTGGTGTGCGCATGCCAAGCGTCCGTCGGTGGATGTGTTGTCGTTAACCTTTCGGCGAGCGTTGGCGGTACATTTTGACTGGCGCTGGCAGCAAGCCTTGTTGGGTGAGCGTGAGCGGGCGGCTTGCGTGGCGGCAGTTGACGAATTGCAGGTTGATGACTGGGTGGCCACGCGCAAACTGGTGCCATGGGGAATCAAGATTCGAGGCGATTGTTATTTGACGGAACGCTGTGCGGGTGAGTGGTGCGCACGCGTGCTGACGCAAGATGGCCGCATGCAGCGGGTTTGGCTCAGCGCATTACCGGCCATGCCGGATGATTGGCTGGCAGATACCCCTTGGTTGTTGCAAGCGATGGTTGATCGATTGCAAGAGGCCGGGGGTGGCAGTCAAGCATCCGATATGGCACAGTTGATTTTGCAGACCGCATGGTCGGGTGATGATTGAGGCGGGGCTTTGCATAATAAAGATCGGATAAACATCGGGTGTGACATGAGTAAACCAACCATCGCTGCGCGAATGCAGCATAAAATGATTATGATGACGGATGATGTGGCGCTGTGTACCGCCGTACAAGCAGCATTGCCGGAGGGTTGGCAAATGCTGGCCACTGTCGATCTGGATCGGTTCGACAATTTTTCCGAGTTGTTGTTATACCGGTTTGTGTTTCTCGATCTGGATTTGCTGACAGATACGTTTGATCCACAAGATGTATTGCGTAAAATTCGCATGGAATGGATGTTGAACGTACCGGTTTTTTGCATGGGCGGTCAACCGGAAGAACGTGACGAAGCACGTTTGAATCGCGCGGATCGATTTTTTGAGCGTGATGAGGTGGTTCAGCGCGTGTTGCAGTATTGCGGGCAGTTTGGTTGGTGAGCCGGCTTGTTGTGTCGATTGGTGCATCCCGACGCTTGCGGTGGGCGGTGGGGTTCGCGCAGATTGGTTTGATGCCGGCAATCTGGTTGATGACCGGCAGTGAGGCGTGGTTTGTCGGTTTGACCGGGATAGCCGCGCTGCATGCCTGGTGGCTGGATCGTCGTTTGGCGCACCCGACTGTTGAGCGTATTGAACTGGTTGGTGATGAGTGTCTGCTTTGTTCTGTCACGCAGTGCAGGCCGTTTCGTTTGCAAGCGGCAACTGTGTGGTCATGGTTCACGTTGTTACAACTGCGAGATGATCATAGAACCCACTACCTGTATCTGTTGCCTGATAACACCGATGCGGATGCGTTTCGACAGTTACGTATCTGGTTGGGTTGGCAGAGTCCGTTCGTGCATAAATCGTAAAACCGGCTGATTTGCCTTGTTTATTGCTTGCCATGTCGGGTTGCAGGTAAAATGACAGGCTCTTTTCGATTGATACTGTCCATGCAAATTGGTTCTTTCTTGTTAAAAAACAACCTGATCGTTGCGCCAATGGCTGGCGTTACCGATCGCCCGTTTCGCCAGTTGTGCAAACAATTAGGGGCTGGCATGGCTGTTTCAGAAATGGTCACCTCGAATTCGTTGTTGTACGGTTCGGCCAAGACGCGTCGGCGTGCCGATCATGAAGGTGAAGTGGATCCCGTTTCAGTGCAGATTGCGGGAGCAGATCCGGCCATGTTGGCCGAGGCCGCACGTTACAATGTGGCGAATGGTGCGCAGATTATTGATATCAATATGGGCTGCCCGGCAAAGAAAATTTGTAATGTGATGGCCGGTTCGGCTTTGTTGAAAGATGAGCGTTTGGTGGGGCGGATTTTGGAAGCCGTGGTTCAAGCCGTTCCAAATACCCCAGTGACGTTGAAAATTCGCACCGGATGGGATAAAGAACACCGTAATGCACTGACCATATTGAATATTGCACAAGAAAGCGGCGTTCAGGCACTGGCCATGCATGGTCGCACTCGGGCGTGTGGTTATACGGGTGAGGCGGAATATGATACGATTGCGGCGGTAAAAGCGGAGGCTAAAATTCCGATTATTGCCAATGGCGATATCGTATCTCCTGAAAAGGCGGCGTTTGTGCTGGCGTACACGGGTGCTGACGCTATCATGATCGGGCGAGCGGCGCAGGGGCGTCCTTGGCTGTTTCGTGAAATCCAGCATTATCTGCAAACAGGCGAGCATCTTCCATCTCCGGAAGTGGGGGAGATTTATCGTGTTTTGCGTGGACATATTCTGGATCTGTATGATTTTTACGGTGATTTGACTGGAATGCGGGTAGCCCGCAAGCATATTTCCTGGTACACCCGGGGATTGCGAGATTCGGCCCAGTTCAGGCATGCCATGAATCAATTGCAGACGGTGGATGAACAATTACAGGCAGTCGATCGCTTTTTTGCACAGTGTATGGATTTAGCCCATCGGTTCGATGATGCTGCATTAAAGATAGACGAAGGGCGGGAGGCGCTTCAGGGTGAGTCAGATGAATAAACAGGGTGAGGTCACCGCGTGCATAGAGCGGGCGCTGGACGCATTTTTAGATGATCTGGATGGTGAGGTTCCAAGGGGTGTGTATGACATGGTGTTGGGATGTGTAGAACGTCCACTGATACAGCGGATGTTGGCATATGCTGATGGCAATCAAACCAGAGCGGCCGAGTATCTGGGTATCAACCGCAATACGTTGCGCAAAAAAATGGCGCAGTACAATATTCAATAAGCTTCGATGGTGATGGAAGCGTCTTTCAGGGTGTGGGTATGGCATTAATTAGCAGGGCGCTGATCAGCGTATCGGATAAAACCAATGTGGTGGCGTTGGCAAAGGGTTTACGTCAGCAGGGAGTTGAAATTCTTTCAACGGGGGGAACCGCATCGCTGTTGGCCGCCGAAGGCATTGAGGTTACCGAGGTTGCCGATTATACCGGGTTTCAAGAAATGCTGGATGGCCGCGTAAAGACGCTGCACCCAAAAATTCATGGCGGGATTCTGGCGCGACGCGACAGTGCGGAGCACATGGATGCCATTCGATCGGCGCAGATTGGTCAGATTGATATGGTGGTGGTTAATCTGTATCCGTTTGTTCAGACGGTTGCTCGCGCGGACTGCACGTTGTCGGATGCCATTGAAAATATCGATATTGGTGGCCCGGCCATGGTGCGATCTGCTGCCAAAAACTTTCAACATGTGGCGGTTGTTACCGATCCGGCAGACTATGCGGCAGTATTGGATGAATTGGCTGCCAATCATGGTTCGCTTAATACCGCAAGCTGTTTCCGGTTGGCAAAAAAGGCGTTTGCCCACACGGCAGCGTATGATGGTGCGATTGCCAACTATCTGACATCCCGAGAGTTGGATGGCCATGCTGAGGCATTCCCCGCAGTATTGAGTTTACAGTTCAATCGGGCTGAAATACTGCGCTATGGTGAAAACCCGCATCAGCAGGCGGCGTTTTATCGTGATCAGCAGTCTGTTCCGGGTAGTTTGGCGTTTTATACCCAAATGCAAGGTAAGTCATTGTCTTACAATAACATTGGCGATGCCGATGCAGCTTGGGAGTGTGTAAAAACCTTCGATGCGCCAGCGTGTGTTATCGTCAAACATGCCAATCCTTGTGGTGTTGCAGTGGCAGATGATGCTCATTCGGCGTATCGTTTGGCGCTTTCGACCGACAGCACATCGGCATTTGGCGGCATTATTGCATTTAATTGCGAGGTGGACGCGCGCGCAGCCGATGCGGTGAGCAGTCAATTTTTGGAAGTGTTGATCGCGCCAGCCTATACTGCTGAAGCGCGCGCTGTGTTGCAGCACAAACCCAATGTGCGTGTGTTGCTGGTGCCGTTGTCGCGTGAGGGTAACACACTTGAATTCAAGCGCGTGGGGGGTGGTTTGTTGGTGCAAACAGCTGACCAGCGCAATGTGTCAATCACCGATTTGCGGGTGGTGACCAACGTCCAGCCCACCGATGCACAGCTGGCCGATTTGCTGTTTGCTTGGCGTGTGGCCAAATATGTGAAGTCCAATGCGGTGGTATTTGCGGCGAGTGGCCATACGTTAGGCATTGGTGCCGGTCAGATGAGCCGGGTAGATTCAACCCGCATCGCAGTGGACAAGGCAGGGCAGGCGGGTTTGTCGTTGCAGGGCTGCGCAGTGGCCTCGGATGCATTCTTCCCGTTCCGCGATAATCTGGACGTGCTGGCAGCAGCAGGTGCGGCGTGTGTCATACAACCAGGTGGTAGTGTGCGTGATGAAGAGGTCATTGCCGCCGCAAATGAACATGGTATCGCAATGGTGTTTACCGGCGTGCGTCACTTCAGGCATTGAGTAGAAATTTATGAATATATTGGTGATTGGATCGGGTGGCCGCGAACATGCATTGGCATGGCGCTTGGCACAGTCTCCCCGTGCGGGCAACGTGTATGTTGCACCGGGCAATGCAGGAACCGAACGTGACAAAAATCTGATCAACGTGTCGATTACGTCTATTGATGAACTGGTTGCGTTTGCCCGTCAGGAAGAGATCGCAGTGACCGTGGTGGGGCCTGAAGCGCCGTTAGCTGCTGGTGTGGTGGATGCGTTTCGTGCGGCAGGCTTGAAAATTTTTGGGCCATTACAGGCGGCTGCGCAACTGGAAGCTTCTAAAGATTTTGCCAAAGCATTCATGGTGCGTCACGCGATTCCCACAGCCGATTATCGGACCTTCACCGATGCCGGCGAAGCGCACGCTTGGCTTGACCAGATTGAGGTGCCGGTGGTGATCAAGGCCGATGGACTGGCTGCCGGCAAGGGGGTGGTCGTGGCTCAGACACTGAGCGAGGCACATGCGGCGGTTGCCATGATGTTGGAAGATAACCGCTTGGGTGGTGCTGGTGCGCGGGTGGTGATTGAAGAATTTTTGCAGGGTGAAGAAGCCAGTTTTATTGTGATGTGTGATGGTGAGCATGTACTGCCGCTGGCCACCAGTCAAGATCACAAGCGTATTGGTGATGGTGATACGGGTGAGAATACCGGTGGAATGGGAGCGTATTCTCCTGCCCCGGTCGTAACCCCGGAAATTCATGCGCGGGTGTTGCGGGAAGTGATTATGCCCGTTATGCAGGGCATGAAGCAGGCGGGTACCCCTTACACCGGATTTTTGTATGCCGGACTGATGATTGATCCGGAAGGGCGCATTAAAGTCCTTGAGTTCAATTGTCGCATGGGGGACCCTGAAACCCAGCCGATCATGATGCGGCTGAAGTCGGATCTGTTGACCTTGATGGAGCATGCTGTTCAAGGCAGCCTGGACAAAGTGGAAGCAGAATGGGATCGTCGGGTTGCCTTAGGCGTGGTAATGGCGGCTGCCGGCTATCCGCAGTCAGTGCGTACGGGTGATGCGATTGGCGATTTGCCGGCCGATGAAGAAGATATGCATGTTTTTCATGCCGGCACTCGTTTGCAGGATGGCGTATTACAAACCAGTGGCGGGCGTGTTTTGTGTGTCACAGCGTTAGGTGACAGCTTGAAAATTGCCCAGAAACGCGCCTATGAGGTAGCAGATCGGATTTATTTTAAGGGTAGCCAGATGCGACGCGACATTGGTTGGCGAGCATTGGAGCGCAAGCGGAGCGCTTGAGCATGAGGCATGGACGGGTGTTGGGATATCCGACCGAATCTTGTTTTGGTTTGGGCTGTCATCCGTTAGACCGGCGTGCGGTGCAAAAGATATTGCGCTTGAAACAACGCCCACAGGCCAAAGGGCTGATTGTGGTTGGCGCTGAAGCGCGTCAGTTTCACGGGTTGGTTGATGCACAAGCATTACAAGCAGCATTGGCCAGTCATTGGTGGCCGGGACCTGTCACCCTGTTGTTGCCGGTGGGACCGCGCTGTCCGGTATGGTTGCGGGGACGTCACGCTACGTTGGCCGTTCGACTGACCGCGCATGTCGGGGCACGACAGGCTT
>DDOT01000043.1:0-15930 GCA_002341815.1 Thiobacillus sp. UBA2487
TGTCCCATACCCCGGAAATGGCACCCAAAGAACGCTCCAACGGTGTTGCCACACTGGCCGCCATGGTTTCAGGACTGGCGCCCGGAATTTGCGCCTGTACCAAAATCACCGGAAAATCAACTTGCGGCAACGGGGCAACCGGCAAGGCAATAAACGCCAAAATACCAGACAGCACCACACCCAACATAATCAGGGTGGTAGCCACCGAACGATGAATGAACCAGCCGATCACCCCCATGGCTCAGGCTGCCTCTATCTGACGTCGTTTGACATCCAGACGCGTGGCCAAACGGTCGAACAACAGATAAATCACCGGGGTAGTGAACAAGGTCAGCACTTGGCTCATCAACAAACCGCCCACCATGGTGATCCCCAATGGCGCCCGCAATTCTGCGCCCATACCGCTTCCCAGCATCAAAGGCAATGCGGCCAGCAAGGCCGACAGGGTCGTCATCAAAATCGGACGCAAGCGTAACAGGCAGGCCTCGAAAATGGCATCGTATGCCGATTTGCCTGCTTCGCGTTCGGCAACCAAGGCAAAATCCACCATCATGATGGCGTTTTTCTTGACAATGCCAATCAGCAAAATAATGCCGATAATACCGATAATGTCCAGTTGTTTGCCCGCCAGCATCAGCGCCAGCAATGCACCAACGCCGGCAGACGGCAGGGTAGACAAGATGGTGACGGGATGAATATAGCTTTCGTACAACACGCCCAACACAATGTACATGGTCACCACAGCGGCCAGCACCAACCACAACGTGCTGCTGAGCGAGGCTTCAAACGCCAGCGCAGCCCCTTCGAACACGGTTTGTACCCTGGCCGGAAACCCCAAGGATTGTTCGGCCTGATGAATCGCTGTGACTGCATCGCCTAACGCGACGCCTTTCGGCAAGTTGAACGACAAGGTTGACGACGGGAACTGACCGTTATGGTTGATCACCAAGGTTGATGGGCGCTGTTCAAAGCGCGCCACGGCCGACAACGGAATCGGCGTGCCGGCCGTAGACATAATGTACAAACTGTTCAACGATACCGGCGAGCGGCGATAGCGCGGCGCCACTTCCAGCACGACACGATAAATATTGGATTGCGTAAAGATGGTCGACACCAGCCGTTGTCCGTAGGCATCATATAACGCCTGATCGATTGCGGCAGCAGTAATTCCCAGTCGCCCCGCTGTATCGCGGTTGATGTCTATGTATTCTTGCAAACCATTGTCTTCAACATTGCTAGCCACATCCGTTAGTTGCGGCATTTGTTTCATGCGTTGCAACAGCTTCTGCGTACACTGCGCCAACTCGGTCGGGTTGGAATCAGTCAACATAAACTGGTACTGGGTCGGACTGACCTGGTCTTCAATGGTTAAATCCTGCACCGGTTGCATGAACATGGTAATACCGGCCACCAGCGCCAACTTGGGTTGCAAACGACGAATCACGGCCGAAGCGCTGAGATGGCGTTGCTCGATCGGCTTGAGATTGATCATCATCCGACCGGCATTCAAGGTGGCATTTTCACCATCCACGCCAATGAATGAGGACACGCTGGCCACCGCCGGATCTTGTAACACCACATCCACCAATTGTTGTTGCCGCACCGCCATCGCTGCAAACGATACGTCTGGCGGCGCATGTGTAATGGCCTGAATCGCGCCGGTATCCTGGGTGGGAAAGAAACCTTTGGGTACCCAGATGTAAAGCATCACGGTCAATACCACCGTACCGGTCGCCACCAGCAAGGTCAGCCATTGATGCCGCAATACTACCGCCAGCATCCGACCATACACACGCACCACCCCACCGAAAAATCCGCGTGTGTGCGCATTCTGCCCGGATGGTTGGGTTCGCAACAGGCGGGCCGACATCATGGGGGTTAAGGTCAGCGACACAAACGCAGAGATGATGATCGAAACGGCCAACGTTACGGCGAATTCGCGAAACAGACGCCCCACCACATCGCCCATAAACAACAGTGGAATCAACACGGCAATCAGCGAAAATGTTAGCGAAATAATGGTGAAACCGATTTGTTTCGACCCTTTAAGCGCTGCATCCAGCGGTTTTTCACCCGATTCAATATAGCGACTGATGTTTTCAATCATAACAATCGCATCATCCACCACAAATCCGGTGGCAATGGTCAGCGCCATCATGGTCAAATTATTCAGTCCGAATCCGGCCAGATACATGATGCCAAACGTGCCGATCAGTGATACCGGCACCGCTACCCCAGGAATGATGGTGGCCGGAATGCTGCGCAGAAACAAAAAAATCACCATCACCACCAGCGCCACCGACAGCAGCAACTCAAATTTGACATCCGCTACCGATGCCCGCACCGTCACCGTTCGGTCAGACAATATCGTCACTTTCACGGAAGGCGGTAATGTGGCTTGCAATTTTGGCAACGCCTGACGAATACGATCGACGGTTTGAATCACATTGGCGTCGGGTTGACGCTGGATATTCAACAAAATCGCCGGGGTTTTATTGGCCCATCCCGCCAAATGCTCGTTTTCAGCGCCATCGATCACATTGGCCACATCGCCCAGGCGCACCGGGGCGCCGTTGCGCCACGCCAACACAATGGCGCGATAACCATCCGCCGAGCGTAGCTGATCATTGGCATCGATGGTAGCAGACCGACTGGGGCCATCCAGACTGCCTTTTGACATATTCAAATTGGCATTGGTAATGGCGGTGTGCACATCTTCAAGATTAAAACCCAGGGCAGCCAGTTTATCGGGATTGAGTTGCACACGCACCGCAGGGCGCACGCCGCCGCCAATGCTCACCAGCCCTACTCCGCTGATTTGCGACAACTTTTGCGCCATACGGGTATCCACCAGGTCTTCGACCTGCGGCAATGACAAACTGTCAGATGTAATGGCCAATGTCATGACCGGCGCATCGGCCGGATTAACCTTGTTATAAATAGGCGGCATGGGCAAATCGGTCGGCATGTACGTACCGGCGGCATTGATGGCCTCCTGCACCTCTTGCTCGGCCACATCCAGGCCAAGCGACAAATCAAACCGCAGGGTAATCACCGAGGCACCGCCCGAACTGGCGGAGGTCATTTCATTCAAGCCCGGCATTTGACCAAATTGACGTTCCAGTGGTGCTGTCACAGATGACGTCATCACATCCGGACTGGCCCCCGGATACAAGGTGGTCACCTGAATGGTCGGATAGTCCACCTCGGGCAAAGCAGAGACCGGCAAAAAGGTATACGCCAGCAGGCCTGCCAGCATGATCGCCAGCATCAGCAACGAGGTGGCAATCGGCCGCCGAATGAAAATTTCGGACGGATTCATGGGCTAACCTTGCTATCAACTCCCGCTCGATGGCTTCCGTGATACTGATGCGTCTGACTGCCGTCTGCCCCTGTCGCGTCACTGGCGCGGATAATGGTGATTTTGGCACCATCGTGCAAACGATCCAATCCATCCACCACCAGCACATCACCATCCGACACGCCGCTGCCGATCAGCGCAGTCTCGCCGTTGGACATCAGCACCTTGACCGGGCGTAATTGCACGGTACGATCCGGCTTGACCACATACACATACGTACCCTTGGCACCGGTCTGCAGCGCGGCAATCGGCGCCAGCAACACATGCTGGTGTTGACCAACCTGCACATGCACGTTGACAAATTCGTTGGGAAACAAGTGGTCGTCTTTATTGGCGAAAGTCGCCTTCAAGTTAACCGTACCCGTGGTGGTATTGATCTGGTTGTCTATCGCCAACAAATGACCGGCGGCCAGTTTATGCACATCGTTTTGGTCATATACCTCAACCGGCAAATCCTTGCCAGCCTGCAATACCATGCCGATTTGCCCGGCAGGAATCGCAAATACCACATCAATCGGTTGGGTTTGGGTAATCAGCACCAGACCATTGGTTTGGGCAGCATGCACCATATTGCCGGCATCGACCAGACGCAAACCTACCCGTCCGGTAACCGGCGCCAACACGCGTGAAAATTCGAGTTGCAAACGCGCATTCGCCAGTTGGGCCTTGTCGGACGCCACCGTACCTTCATCCTGTTTAACCAAGGCTTTTTGCGTATCGACCTGCTGACTGCCAATCGAATCTTTGGCCAGCAGCGACTGATAGCGGGCGAGATCAAGCCGTGCATCTTCCAGCAACGCTTGATCATGCATCAATTGACCGGCCCATTGATCAACCACCACCTGAAACGGACGCGGATCAAGGGTTTCCAACACCTGTCCCGCCTTGACCACTTGCCCTTCATGAAACAGAACATGCTGCAGCAGCCCGTCTACCCGAGGTGTAATGGTCACCGTATGACGCGACGTAACCGTACCCAATTCGTCCAACAGCACGCCCATATCGCCATAATGCACACTTGCCACTTGCACCGGCGTGGCTTGCCCCGTTTTGGGTTTATCTCCGCTTGATTGCGGTGCCGATTCGGCCATTCGCTCCGTGATGCCGCCAACCACCAACAACAATGCTGCAAGCAACCACCATTTGTGCATTTCAAAATCCTTGTATTTAACCCGATCTTTTCATAAATTAACGCGCGCTGGGCAAAACTGCTGTGATTCTAGCCGAATTCACTACATCCATTGATGTACTTTGCATGACAGTCACAAATTGTGTCTGCTCAAATTCGTTTACGCACAACCATCGGCTGCAAAATGATGGAGGATTGCCGCCCATTTCAACGCTTATTGGGCAGCCAGGCGCGTGGCTTGTTCCAGATCTACCGAGACAATTCGTGACACCCCAGGTTCCTGCATCGTGACACCAATTAACTGCCCGGCAGCTTCCATGGTGATGCGATTATGGGTAATGAACAAGAACTGCACCGCATCCGACATTTGCGTCACCAAGCGCGCATAACGCTCGGTATTGGTATCATCCAGTGGTGCATCCACTTCATCCAGCAAACAAAAGGGTGCCGGGTTCAGACGAAATAACGAGAAAACCAGTGCCAATGCCGTCAATGCTTTTTCACCGCCAGACAGCAAATGGATCGAACTGTTCTTTTTGCCCGGCGGTTGCGCCATGACTTGTACACCGGCATCCAGCCATTCACCCTCAGTCAAAGCCAGCTCGGCTTTACCGCCGCCAAATAAGCTGGCAAACAACTCGCCCATCGAGGCATTCACCGTTTCAAAGGTGCTGCGGAACAGGCTGCGGGTTTCTTGATCCATGGCTTGCATCGCCGCCAACAGGGTTTGTATGGCAGCTTCCAGATCGGCGTGTTGAGCCGCCAGAAAATCCGCCCGTTCGCCAATCTGTTCCAGTTCTTGTAACGCCAATAAATTCACAGCTCCCAGCGCTTGCATGTCCTTTTCAATCTGGACAATGCGCTGGTTGAGAGCGCCGGGTTTGACACCCGGCAAATGTACTGCCAAGGCAACTGCATTGGCATCCAGGCGTTGCAACTGCTCCTGCGCGTTCTCAGCCGCCACACCGGCTTCCCCGCGTTTTAAACGCGCGGCTTCCAGTCGTTGCCGCAACGGATCAAGCGACTGCTGCAAACGCATGCGTTGCTCTTCTGCCGTACGCAAAGCATGTTGTGCCGCATCCACCGCCATACGGGCGCGGGTTAATACCTGTTCTGCCGACTGACGGGTTTCAAGTGCGCTTGCCAAGGCAATGGCCGGGCTTTTATCGTCTAAGCTCAGTAAATCGGTCTGTACGGTGTTTAGATCTTGTTGCAGCGCTTCGCGGCGTTGCTGTGCAGCATCAGCGGATTTCTTGAGATCGGCCAGACGGTTTTCTTCCAACCGTATCTGATAACGGGCTTCCTGCCGTTGGTTTTCCAACTGGTGTTGGCGCGTCCGTACACTGGTCAGTGCAATCTCGGCTTCCTGACGTTGCTGACGTGCTTTTTGCACGTGCTCGCGCATGGTGCTTGCTGCAGCGGTATGTTGACCATGAGCCGCTTCGTGTTCGGTCAATGCTTGCCGGTCGCGCTGGAGTGCCGATTCCAGTTCGCCCAAATCGGCTTGCAAGCGTTGCTCGCGTTGCTGATGTTGTGTTTCACGCTGACGCCGATTCATGCAATCCATTTGCAGACGATGCACGTCTTGCTGTAAAGCCGCTTCTTGGCGCTGCGCCTTCTCGACCTCGCGCTTGACTTGTGCAAGACCGACCTGACAATCGGCATGCCGGTTGCGCAGGCTGGCGGTTTGTTCAATCATGGCACACAACTGTATATCCAACTGCTCAATGACGGCACGACGCGTCAGAACGCCCGCTGTACGATCCGACCGACCTGCGGCCACCACGCTATTTTTACCCAGGACATGGCCTTCAGGCGTAATCAAGGCAGTGCCCGGCAACAGGGTTTTCAGTTTCTGTCCAGCCTGATGCATATCATCTACTGGCAGCAAATGCCCCAACCAATCCTGTAAGGCAGCCGACTGTCCCTCACGCAAACCCACGTGTTCCAGCAAACCCTGCGCTGATGACGTCTGTTCAACGACACTGGTCGCATCGTTACGCAACACACAGAGACCAACCGGCAAATCAGCCAACAATGCTTGCCAGGCAGCATCGTCCACCACCACCGCCTGCAAGCGTTCGCCAAGCACCTGCTCGGTGGCCGGTACCCAAGGTTCAGGCACCTCAAGCACCTGCCACAAGCGCGGCATATCCGCCAACCCCCTATTACGCAACACTGTATCCAGCGACTGGTCAGATGTCTCCTGCTGCTGTGCGGCGCGCAAACCTGCCAGTTCACCCTCCGCCAAATGTTGCGCGCGCTCAGCTATCTGCAATTGGCTTTGCGCCTGTTGCAAGGCTTGTTCATGTTGTTGTTGCCGGCTACGCAGCAAGGCAAGCTGATCTTTGGCAATGGCCTGTTGCGCCAAGACTTGTTCCAGGGCATGTTCCGCAGCAGCCAATCCGGCCGAATCTGTCTTCGGTAAGGATTGTTGCTCGCGCAACACACGTTGATAGCGTTGTTCGGTGGCCTCAGCCTGATGACGCAAATGCTGCAAGTGGGTTTGCGTCACTTGCACCGCCTGTTCAACCTGCGCCAATTCGCGTTGCAATTGTCCAACCGCTTGTCGCGAATCACGCTCACGTTGCTCCAGGGTCGGCACATCTGCCAGCACGGCCTGCAATCCGGCATCGTGAATGGCACAGTTTTGCTGCGCCGCCTGCAACGCCAACTGCGCTGTCTGTTGTTGATGTTGGCTGGTCCCGATTTCATGCTCAAGGGCTGCCATTTGCTGCAGCAAGCGCGACTGCTGTTCCTCCCGTTGGCGTCGCGTTTGTGCCACATGCTGTACGGCTTGTTCCAACCGCGTGGTCTCACTGGCCGCCGCATAAAACTGCCCCTGCGCTTCGTTCAACGCCGTATTAACCTGCGCCTGCTGCTCACGCAACATAATCGCGTCGGTATCCGCTGTGGTCAACGCATCCTGCTGCGCCTGTAAAGCGTGTTCGATCTGCTCGATTTCGCCATCCAGCAGCAGGATTTTGTCTGATGCCTCGCGCCAGCGAAACAACCACAGCAATTGCTGGTGATGCAACAACTGATGCTGCAAGTCTTGCCATTGACGGGCGGTTTCTGCCTGCTCGGTCAGGCGTACCATTTGTTCAGCCAGTGTACGCCGTACATCATCCAAACGGGTCAAATTGTCGCGCACCTGCGCCAAACGGGCTTCCGTTTCGCGACGCCGCTCTTTATAGCGGGAAATGCCGGCTGCTTCTTCCAGAAAACCGCGCAATTCATCCGGACGGGCTTCTATAATCCGGCTGATCATGCCTTGTTCGATGATGGCGTATGACGTACGCGCCGACAGGCCAGTGCCCAAAAACACATCCAGCAAATCGCGACGGCGCACCTGCATCTGGTTGATATAGTAAGCCGATTCGCCATTGCGCGTCAGCACACGCTTGACCGAAAGCTCGGCATATTGCGACCAAGCCCCGGCGGCACGGCCATCGCTATTGTCAAACAACAATTCAACCGACGCACGTGAGATCGGTTTGCGGTCTGCCGACCCATTAAAAATCACATCGGCCATGCTTGCGCCGCGCAACTGCCTGGCTTGCGACTCACCCATCACCCAGCGCACGGCATCAATTACGTTGGATTTGCCACAACCGTTCGGCCCAACAATTCCCACCATTTGGCCAGCGACCGGAATCCGCACCGGGTCGACAAATGATTTGAACCCGGCTATTTTAATGGCAATCAAACGCACGAAAAGACAGTTACAATGCTAAACCTGCATTGTACCGGATTTATGCATGTATTTTCTTGGCCTTGATTTCGGCACCTCGGGTTGTCGTGCCTGCCTGCTAGACCCGGCCGGCCAGACGCTGTGGCAAAGCGCGCTCGCCAGCGAAACTGACGCGTTGGCGCCCGGTTTCTGGCGCAGCGGGCTCAATACCCTCTTGAGTCGCATCCCGCCCGATTATCGCGGACGCATCGCCCGCATTGCTGTCGATGGCACATCCGGCACCTTGTTACTGACCGATGAGGCATTACAACCGCTCGGCAACGTGTTGTCGTATGCCGTACCCTTAAGCGGTGCGGCACGTCTGGCTCAGTTATTCGAAAGTGATCCACTCCTGCGTGCGCGCCATTTGCTGAGCCAGGTCGATTACATCAATGCCCTGTTACTGGGGTTTGTCCCGCCCGGCGATATTCACAACTTGATGAAAGCCGGCTTTGAACCTACTCAACGACGTTGGCAAACCGATTGGCTACCCAGCCATCGCCAATCCCTGTTACGCGAAGTGGTGCCGCCCGGGACACCATTGGGAGGCATTGCCGATGCTTGGGTGCATCGCTATGGCTTATCGCCGCAATGCACGTTGTGTGCCGGCACCACGGACAGCATTGCCGCCTTTCTGGCCGCCGATGTGCATACGCCCGGCGAAGCCGTCACCTCACTCGGCAGCACACTCGCGCTCAAACTGATTTCAACCCAACCCATTGCTTCGACACAACATGGCGTTTACAGTCACTGGTTTGGCAAATATTGGCTGGCCGGTGGCGCATCCAACAGCGGCGGCAACGTACTGCGCCAATTTTTTACCGATACCCAACTGGCACAACTTAGTAAACAGATTGATCCAGACACCGATTGCCCGCTGGCGTTATACCCGTTACTCAGACCGGGTGAGCGGTTTCCCGTTGCTGATCCAATCTGGCAGCCGGTTATGTCGCCGCGCCCGGCCAACGATATCGACTGGTTGAACGGCTTGTTGCAAGGGATCGCACGCATCGAATCAACCGGCTATCGTCTGCTGGAACAATTGGGTGCGCCTTACCCCACCCGCGTGCTCACCGCTGGCGGTGGTGCCAACAACCCGACCTGGCTGCGCCTGCGCGAACGCCTGCTGCAAGTACCGGTATCGCGCGCTGCCTGCCAACACGCCGCATGTGGGGCCGCGCGTTTGGCCATGCACATGGCTGTCACCCATTAACCCGATCTTTTCGTGAATTCGCGTGATGATCACGCAGGATTTTGTTACAAAAATGAAAAACTATTTCACATAACACATGAAGTTTTCATATGGCTCTTCACACACCTTGAACCACTGCAATTCTGATTCAAGAAACACCCGCCACTGTGCATAAATCGTTTTGAATACCGGATTGCGTGCCGATTCTTCGTCATACAACGCCCAAGACGCTTGTCGGGCTTTCAGCATGACATCCTTGGGAAAAGCATGCAATTTAACGCCTTCCTGCACCAAGCGCATCAAGGCCGGCGGGTTAACGGCGTCATAGGTGGCCAGCATTTTCAGATTGGCTTCGGCGGCTGCCACCTCAAACGCCTGACGATAAGGTTCAGGCAATGCCTGCCATTTTTGCAAGTTCACCATGAACGATAATTGCGGCCCGCCTTCCCACCAACCGGGATAGTAATAGTTTTTGGCGATTTTCTGAAAGCCCAGTCGTTCGTCATCATAAGGACCTACCCACTCTGCCGCATCGATGGCGCCGGTTTCCAATGCCGGGTAAATATCGCTGCCCGGCAAGGTTTGCGGCACCACGCCGAGACGGGCCATGATTTTGCCACCCAAACCCGGAATACGCATTTTTAACCCTTTCAGGTCGGCCAGCGAATGAATTTCATGCCGAAACCAGCCGCCCATCTGCGCGCCAGTGTTGCCACCGGGAAACTGGATAATGTTGTAAGATTTATATAACTCGCGCAGCAATTGCAAGCCGCCCCCGTTATACATCCAGGCATTTTGCTGGCGGGCGCTCAAGCCAAACGGTACTGCCGTATCGAAGGCGAACGCCAGATTTTTACCCACATAGTAATAACCTGCACTATGACCGCATTCTACCGTGCCATTTTGCACGGCATCCAGCACTTGCAAACCGGGCACCAATTCGCCACCGGCAAACACCCGGATGTTGAATTTGCCGCCCGTGAGTCCGGCCACACGGGTCGACAACTGTTCGGCGGCCAAATAAATCGTATCGAGGCTTTTCGGAAAGCTGGACGCCAAACGCCAACTGATATGCGGCAATTCCGTAGACGCAGCCATGGCACGACCTGTCGCACCGGCCAAGCCAGCCCCTGCGATTCCTTTGATAAAATTCCGCCGTTGCATTACCATCCTCGACATTGTTCTGAGCAAATCACGATTATACGTTCAACTGTAAGGCATCACACATTACTTATGTCCGAAACCACTGAAAAACCCGTTGTATCCAACTTTATTCGCAATATCATCGACGATGACAATGCCAACCAGAAGTGGCACGGCCGTGTGGCCACCCGTTTTCCGCCAGAACCGAATGGTTATCTGCATTACGGCCATGCCAAATCCATTTTCCTGAATTTCGGATTGGCGCGCGATTATGCCGGCGAATGCCACATGCGATTCGACGATACCAACCCGGAAAAAGAAGAGCAGGAATATGTCGATTCGATTCTTGAATCCGTACGCTGGCTTGGATTTGATTGGGGCGAACACCTGTATTACGCATCCGATTATTTTGACCGTTTGTACGCCTTCGCAGAGTACCTGATTGAACAAGGGTTGGCCTACGTTGACAGCCAAAATGCCGACGAAATGCGTGCCAATCGCGGTACACACCTCGAACCGGGGCGAAATAGCCCTTGGCGCGAGCGTAGCGTCGCCGACAATCTGGATTTATTCCGGCGCATGAAAGCGGGTGAATTCGCCGATGGCGAACATGTTTTGCGGGTGAAAATCGACATGGCGTCGCCCAACTTCAATTTACGCGACCCCGTGATTTACCGTATTCGTCACGCCGAGCATCACCGCACGGGCAACCAGTGGTGCATTTATCCGCTGTATGACTACACCCACTGCCTATCGGATGCGCTGGAGCAGATCACTCACTCGATTTGCACCCTCGAATTTGAAGACCATCGTCCGCTTTACGACTGGGTGTTAGACCAACTGATGCCACGCATTGGCTGGCATTCGCAACAGATTGAATTCGCTCGTCTTAATCTGACTTACGTCGTACTATCCAAACGGAAATTAATTCAACTGGTTGAATCGGGAGCGGTGAATGGCTGGGATGACCCCCGTCTGCCCACCCTGGTCGGTGCACGGCGACGCGGCTTTACGCCGGAAGGCTTCAAACTGTTCACTGACCGGATTGGCGTATCGAAAGCCGACTCGTGGATCGACATGAGCGTTTTAGAGGACTGTATGCGCGAAGACCTGAATCAACGCGCAGAACGCCGGATTGCGGTCCTTGACCCGGTCAAGCTGATTATCGACAATTATCCGCTCGACAGTCGGGAAACGTGTTTGGCGCCCAACCATCCCCTCAAGCCTGAGATGGGAAAACGGGAAATCGAGTTTCAGCGCGAATTATGGATTGAACGCGATGATTACATGGAAACCCCGGTTAAAGGCTTTTTCCGCCTGTCTCCGGGCAACAAAGTGCGCCTGCGTTATGCCTTCGTCATTGAGTGCAGCGGCGCAACCTATGATGCAAACGGCCACCTGCTGACCATCCATGCCAACTATTTGCCGGAAACCAAATCCGGCACACCGGGTTCTGACAGCGTCAAGGTGAAAGGTAACATCCACTGGTTACCGGTACACACGGCGACCGACGCCGAGGTTCGTTTGTATGATCGCCTGTTTCGCGTTCCTCATCCTGGGGCAGAGCAAGATTTTATTCTGGATATCAACCCCGAATCGGTTCGGATCATTCAGGCGCAAATCGAATCGAGCTTGCGAGACGCCCCCGCAGAAACGCGTTTTCAGTTTGAACGTCATGGCTATTTTGTGGCCGATCGCTACGATCACAGTCCCGATACCCCCGTGTTCAATCGCACGGTCGGACTGAAAGACACATGGCAAAAGCGTTGAGCGCGAGTTGCATGAGATGAGAGCATCAGCGCATGTGCAGCATGCGCTGACCCGATTCGGGTCGTTCATGCCCATTGTTTTACAGCCGCTTTTCAGCGAACAGGATAGTAATTTGCTCGACGCAAGGCCATCCGTTCACCTCACGGCGCACGGATGAACCATCGCCTCAAGAACCACGTATTTGTTGTAAAAATTCCATTAATTGCGCCAACCCACGGGTAAGTTTCTTCTGTTTGTGCATGACGATATAAAAACTACGCGTGAAGCGTGGCAACGGGGTCGGCAACACCTGTAATGCACCGTTTGCCAACATATCACTCACCACATAGCGCGACAGACAACTTATACCCAACCCGTTAGCCGCCGCCCGTTTGATGGCTTCCGAATCGCCAAATTCAACCCCATGCCGCAAGTGATGCAGATACGGCAACAAGGCTTCATTGATATTTTCCCGCGTTCCTGAACCCGGTTCGCGCAACAACCAGATTGCTTCTCTCAGAGTTTCCAGCGAAACCGCATCGGCCCCATTTTTCAGCTTAACCGCATCGGTGGGCGACGCCACCACCACCAACTCATCTTCTAACCAGGGTTGCACCATGAGTTCAGTGTCATGACAGTATCCCTCAATCAAGCCAATATCCAGCTCAAAATTAACCAATTTTTGGCTGATTGCTGCGGTATTTTCAATGATAACCTGCGCCTGCCAACCGGGCTGCGCCTTTTCAGGCAAGCGTGAACGAAAACGCGCCAATATATCCGGCAAAATATAATTGCCGATCGTCGTACTGGCACCAATACGCAAACCGCCGGTTTGCAATTGCTCATCTTCTGCCCATCGTTCGATACCCACCGCAGCATCCAGTAATGCCAATGCTTGCGGTAACAACGTGCGCCCATTGTGATTGATCAACAGGCGTTTTGATACCCGATCAAACAAACTCATGCCCAAGGTGCGCTCAAGTTCGTTGAGCGCGGCACTGGTTGCCGACTGCGACAATGCAATGACATCGGCAGCGGCACTGGTACTACCATGTTCAACCACAGCAATAAATATTTGTAATTGCCGCAAACTTAAACGGACTTGACTCATTCCAACACCATTAACCCAAACTATAAATCAATTATACGAAAACAAATCATTTTGTAAATCAAAATTTCCGTAATACAATACCATCATTCGCTTTATTCTTACGGAAAATCAATCATGTCGCATGCACATCACCATCAACCCAAGCCAGCCAAAACCTGGGGATTGATTCTGAGCTTCATCGTCGCCATCGGGGGCTACGAACTGGCAGGTCTCGACTGGTCAAAAACCCATGGTTTCAGCGCGTTGACCATTGCCATTGTGTTGGGCATGATCATCGGCAACACATTCTACGGCCAAGTTGCCCACCAGTGCGCACCGGGTGTGGATTATGCCAAAAGATTCCTGCTGCGCACCGGCGTGGTGTTGTTCGGCCTGCGACTGACACTGCAAAACGTCATGCAGGTGGGATTGCCCGGCGTATTGGTTGATACCATCATCATTCTCAGCACCTTTATGCTGGCGACCATAATCGGTACGCGTGTATTCAAGCTTGATCGTAAAGCCTGTATGTTAATCGGGGTTGGCTCATCCATTTGTGGCGCGGCAGCGGTCATGGGAGCAGAGCCTGTGGTAAAAGGTCGGGCTGAACACGTCACGATTGCCGTTGCCACCGTCGTGGTATTTGGCACCATTGCCATTTTCCTGTACCCGGTATTGTACAGCATGCACATACCCTTTCTGCCAACTGATCCACGTATTTTCGGGGTGTATGAGGGATCAACCATTCACGAGGTAGCACAGGTGGCAGCAGCAGCCAGTAACTTGCAGGACAATGGCGCAGCCGTGATCGCCAAAATGGTGCGCGTCATGCTGATGGCACCGTTTCTGATTGGACTGTCTGCCTGGTTGGCGCGTGATCCTGCCCATCATGCCGATCAAGACGGACCAACGGGTGGCAGCCATAAAATTGTCATTCCTTGGTTTGCCTTTGGTTTTATCGGCATGGTCATCCTCAACTCGCTGATCGAATCGCAAGGTATGCACGCCTTTTGGGCAAACAACCAAGCATTGGCTGGCGCAACCCATGGCACCATCGGTTACATCAACAAATTTTTGGACAACATCATTCTGGCAATGGCGATGGGCGCTTTGGGGTTGACCACGCATATCAAAGCCATCCAACAAGCTGGCGTCAAACCTATCTTGCTGGCGCTCATTTTATTTGTCTGGTTGATTATTGGTGGTGCTGCGATCAACGTGGGCGTATACGGCCTGTTCAACTAACCGCCATTCGCCGGCATGCCATAGCCCGTCTTGCATGCCGGTTATTACCAAGCCCCAGCACCGATTATTCCGCCTCTAAACCGATCAGCCAGCGCATGCCGGGGATTATATCGGCATAACATACCATTAAGCGTCTGCCGACTTATGTGACAATAAGAGGCATTTTTTATACTCAAATATATCATACTTTGATATTATCACAATGTGATGTTATATTAGCCACTTTTTTAGATTACCTCGTATGAACAACCACTTGGCAACCGAAAACACCAACCCACACAAGAATAAATTTACCGTTCTGTCGGATTTTCGTTATCAACTACGACGCTACATGCGTTTTAGTGAAGCGTTAACCAACAAGCATGGCATAACCAATCTTCAATATCTGCTGTTGCTGCATATCAAGGCATATCAGAATCGTGAGTGGGCAACGATTGGCGAGCTTGCAGAAAAACTGCAAGCGCATCATCACGGTGCAGTTGCCCTGATTTCTCGTTGCGAAAAATTAGAATTGGTTTACCGCAAGCGCAGCGCATTAGATAAACGTGAAGTGGAAGTACACCTAACGCCAAAAGGCGACCAATTGGTGACGGTTCTCGCCGATCAGCACCGTAACGAATTACTTGATTTACAGAATGTATTCAAAGTACCTGATGCACAAACATTCACACCCGCTGAATAATCGCGCCCGATACCGCTACCCATGTACACAAAATTAACCACATGATTTGATATCGGAAAAATAACTTCAAATCAATCACTCCCATGATACAACGTACGCTAGACCGATGGTTTTTTCCCGTTAAAAGGGCTTCGCGCATATTGCCACCAACACAATTTGTGCTACTGAACCTGATACTGGGAATTGGCCATTTTTTGGTGCTGTTGAATGCGGGCGCTTATCTGCCCATGTTGCCCAATGTCGCCGGCAAATTGGGAGATGGTTTGGCTTATGCCGTTTGGGGTCAAACCGATTATTTCACAGCAATGGGTGCCGCATTTTTAACCACCCGTGATTTAATGCGCCGATTTGGACCAAAAAATGTTGTTATATTGGCCTATCTGCTGTTCGCAACAGCCAGTTTGCGGGCCAGCCTGACCACTGATCATCTGTTTTTATACACCGCATTGCGCGTGATCCAAGGTTTGGCCGCTGGTATAAGCATTATTCCTTCCTTTTATTTGCTGCTGGAATATTACCGCCTCAAGCAGCAAAAAATGGCGGTAGCATTATGGGGGTTCGCTGTATTTGTGCCGTATTCGCTGGGACCCGCTATGGGCGGCTGGT
>DDOT01000043.1:15953-19640 GCA_002341815.1 Thiobacillus sp. UBA2487
TGCTGGGTGATTGGCGCTGGTTGTTTGTTATATCGTTTTTAATCGCGCTCTTCGTGGCCGGCTCGTTATGGGCGCTGCTGGCTGATTGGGAAGATGAAACCCATCATTTACACTCACTTACCCAGCCACTTATCAGCTTTGTGTTGTTTTTTGGCATGACTCTGGCGTTGCAACAGTTCTTCAACATCGGTCTGCTCAGCGATCTGGTCGATCGATATCAAGAACTTTGGCAATACGCGTGCCTAACGGGATTACTGGGCTGGTTATTGTGGGTAATCAACACAAGCAGTTTATCCCCCCTGATTCGTTGGTCACTGTTTCGACATACCAATTACGGGATTGGCATGTTGTTTTTGAACATTGGTTTTATTGGCCTGCAAGGTGCAACTGTGCAGTACATCATCCGTTTTCAGTTAATTGAAGGCTTTACACCTTGGCATGTCGGGCTGTTATATTTACCTGTTTTTGTTTTCTCCAAGCCGTTTAGCCTGATCGGCCAACGTTTGTTACATGGCGGACTCGATCCGCGCATTTTGGCGAGCTTGTCATTCGCGATTGTCGCGACATGTTTTTACTGGATTGCTGAATACAACCGCCCTGCCACATGGGAAAGTCTGTTATGGCCACAATTATGGCTGGGGATGGCAATGGGATTGTTTTTTGTACCGATGACAGCCATCTCAATCGCCTATATCCCCAAACAAGATCAAATGCATGCAGTTGATTTGTTGAATTCCGTTCGAAACTTATGCGCCGGCTTGGCCATTACTTTTTCAGATATTGCATGGGATTGGCTGTTTGCTCACGAACAAAACAGGGGCACTTCGCCTGATACAACAACCATTCAGGAATACGCGACATCATTTCAAGAACCATCCTTACATTACGCACTGCATGAACACCTGCTGCTCAATATCGCACGTTTGACGTTCAATGACCTGTTTTATGCTTTATCCATACTGTTTGCTACGCTAGCTTGTTTGATCTGGTTAACCCAGCACACACCAAAAATCGCTGGCAAGCGGTCTGATGTTGCCATTTTGGAAAATCTGGGAGAAGAACCGTGAAAATTGGTTATATCGTATTGATCTTGTTGCTAAGTGGTTGCGCTCCCACCATAAGACAAGGCGCGCCGATGATCACGCAAGCGGAAATCCCGGCATCTTTATTACAATCCAACGCCATCAGGCGAACGGATGAGCACCGGATACCTGACAAGTGGTGGCACAGATTTCACGATGCCGAATTGGATGACCTTGTTACATTAGCCCTCCACAACAACCCGAATTTACAACAAGCCGAAGATCGGGTGCATGCCGCACAAACTGCTTTGGCTGAATCTGAATCCCTGTCCCTCCCTCACGTCGACAGCCAAGCCAGCGTACTTCGGCTCAAAAGTTCCAAACTTGGCAATCACGATATTTATAACGGCAAAACCGCAAGTGTTTCGAATATTAACCCGTTAACCATCAATTACCATCTGGATGTTTGGCATCGAGACAACGAAATTATCGCTGCCAGCCAAGATGCGGTGCAAACACAATTAAACCAAGCGCAACAGAGTGCTTTGTTACTCAGCGCTTCTGTTATCAAAACCTACTGTGCGTTAACTATCGCAAAAAAAATGATCGTCATCCAGCAAGATGTTGTCCGGACGGCATACGATGAATGGATATTGCGCCAAAAAGCCTATGCATCCGGCATTCAAACCCGCACACCGCAACTCCTGCAACAGGCTAACCTGTTGCAGGATCAAGATGTACTGGCAGGGCTGCACAAAAACGCAGACGCATTGCAGTTCGCTCTAATGGCCTTACTCGGCAAAACGGCCAAATTGGACGATACCATCGCAACCGCACCGCTTCAGATACCAGCACATTTTGCATTACCGTCACGCATTGATTTTGACTTACTGGCCCAACGACCCGACATTCAAGCCGCATTGTGGAACATAAAACAATGGAAACACCTTGAAAAAGCCGCCCAATTGCGTTTTTACCCGAACATCAACATCAATGCCCTGACTGGTTTTAATATCATCGGATTACATCAAATGCTCGGGTCGAATGCATTCCAGTATGCCGCAGGCCCAGCCATTGATTTACCGCTGTTTGAAGGAGGCGCATTGGAAGCCGAATTTGAGCGCAACGAGGCCAACTATGATTGGGCTGTGCATAACTACAACGACACGCTTTTGAATGCCGTGCGACAAGTAGCCGATGCATTATCCGCACTGCAATACACTCAGCAACAGCTTGAAGATAGCCAACATACCCTAAACATGCGCCACGATGCGCTGCAAATCGCACAAACCGCCTACACAACCGGCATTGATGGAAAACTCCCTTACCTGGAAAGTCAAATCGAAATGGACCATACAAAACTGCATGATTTGAAACTACAGCTCATCTGGTTAAATAACATTACCGATGCAGCGACAGCCTTGGGTGGTGGATTTGGCGGAGCGCAATCATGAAAGTCAACAAACTGATTCATTCCAATATCCGACACCATCGTTTGAAAAAAATATTTGGATTGACCGTGTTGCTGGGAGGCGCACTGATCGGCTGGTGGAACCTGTATATAAAAACCGATGTTGACAGTAACGATGCCTATGTTTCTGGCAACATCATTCCCGTTCAAGCACTGGTTTCCGGGATTGTGGCCCATGTTAACGTGGACAATACCATGCTGGTACATACCGGACAAATCCTGTTGAATGAAGAACATAATTTAACCAGCACACAACGCGACAAAGCCGCCGCGAACTTGGCCAAATCCGTACGCGACACCAAAAGCCTGTTCGCGCAAATGGCAGGGCAACAAGCCGATATTTTGGTGCTCATCGCAAAAAAATCACGATTACAGAATGACTTAATCCGCTATCGACAAGCGTTCGACAGCGGTGCTGTCTCAGCACAACAAATCTCCGATACGGAGTCCGACATTACCATTCTAAATCGCGAAATTGAAAAAGCCACCGCCAATTTGCACAAAAGCGATGCGTTAGTCGCCGGCACACACATCGATAACAACCCTGTTGTACAAAAAGCACGGGCTGAATTTATTGACGCCTATATCCGTGACCAACGTACGGATATTCATGCCCCCGTCACTGGTTACGTGGCCGACCGACGCGTTCAGGCCGGTGAACAAGTGAAAGAAGGTCAACCATTACTGTCAATTGTCCCGCTCAACAACTTGTGGATCACCGCGAACATCAAAGAAACAAAGCTGGAACGCATACGCACCGGCGAACCCGTCACCATCAAAACATATACATATGGCGACCATGTAATATTCCACGGTACAGTACTGGGCATTATTCCAACCGGCGGCAGCACCTTCAGTTTATTCCCGCCGAATAATGCCACCGGCAATTACATTCACATCGTCGAACGCATTCCGGTTCGAATCAGTCTGTCGCCATCTGAATTACAAGCCCACCCACTCAGGCCCGGTATGTCGGTATCCATCCATATTGACACCCAACATTATCAGCATCTCAGTACCCTTGCTACGCAGGTGCAAACCTTGGATACCAGCTATGCAACCCCAATTTATGAAATGGAAATTGCAAATGCACAACGTGCGGCACAAGCCATCGTTACAGCGAATGATTTACCGTCAGAAAAAACAGCGAATAAGGTCACCGGTTTTTATCAATGATAATCGTGACAAATAATG
>DDOT01000149.1:0-414 GCA_002341815.1 Thiobacillus sp. UBA2487
TTTGAATCGATACACAACCACTCGGCCTACGCATTAATAGAAAAAACCATCGTCAATAACCGTTCATAAGGAATAAACATGAAACCCGTTGCCATTTTTCGACACTTGGCCCATGAAGGCGCTGGATACTTGGCAACGTTTCTGGCACGGCAGCAGATTCCCATGGAACTCATCTGCATCGATGCGGGTGACCCGGTACCTGCCGATGCCAGTCGGTTTGCCGGACTGGTGTTTATGGGCGGATCAATGAGTGTCAATGACCCGCTGCCGTGGATTCCCCAGTCGTTAAATCTCATTCAGCAAGCCGTTGAACAAGACATCCCCGTGTTGGGCCATTGTCTGGGCGGCCAACTCATGGCCAAAGCCTTGGGGGGACAAGTCACCCGCAATCCGGTCAAAGAAATTGGCTGGGGC
>DDOT01000149.1:419-8766 GCA_002341815.1 Thiobacillus sp. UBA2487
CCGACAACTGGCTGGGCGACATTCAACATTTTGAGGGTTTTCACTGGCATGGCGAAACATTCAGCCTGCCAGCCAATGCGACACCGCTGATGAACAGCCGGTGGTGTGCCAACCAAGGTTTTGTGCTCAACAACCTGCACCTTGGCTTGCAATGTCATGTTGAAATGACTGCCGACATGATTCTCAGTTGGTGTACCGAAGGTGCCGACGAATTGGCAGAGGCCAGCGCCAGCCCGGCCGTGCAACCTGCCCATGCCATGCAACAAGACCTGCAACCCCGCTTGAACGCCTTGCATGGTATAGCCGACCGACTCTACGGTCGGTGGATAAAAGGATTGAAATCTGCATGAAAGGCCCCATGCAACCTGAAGCACTGCATGTTTTAATCGGGCGGGAATTCAGTTGGAAGGGTGATCGCTACTTGGCCATTGAGGTTATCAATACGCCACTACAGATCATTGCCCAACGCCATGAACCGCATATCCAGACCGATGTTCATGGGCGCGCGCGCCGCATGATGCAAAATGTGACAGTCGGCATCCCCGTCCTTACCAGCGATGGCGAGCATCTGCACCCTGAATTTCTGCTCATTACAGATTGGGCCAAATAACCTGTCCCGGTTGCATTGCAACCAGTAAATGCGTTGGACACCTGCGCCGAATAACGCCCCGTATGTCAGACGTTACTCGGCACTGATCCCAAGAGGAACTATTACGCTTTTTCAAACACAATATCGCCGTTATGCAAATCCACGCGTATGGTATCTTTTGCGGCAAACTTGCCTGCCAATATTGCTTTGGCCAGCGGATTTTCCAGCTCGGATTGAATAGCCCGTTTGAGCGGTCGCGCACCAAACACAGGATCAAAACCGGCACGCGCCAATTCATCAAGAGCGGCATCCGAGACGGCCATATTCATGCTCAAAGCAGCCAACCGACGCTGCAACGATTGTAACTGCAGTCCGGCAATCGCTCGAATATGTGCACTACCCAACGAATGAAAGACCACCACCTCGTCTATCCGGTTAATAAATTCGGGACGGAAATATTGCTTAACCTCTTCCATCACCGCGCTTTTCACTGCTTCATACGGCGCATTGCCCATCTGTTGAATATGTTGCGACCCCAAATTGGAGGTCATCACAATCACTGTGTTACGAAAATCAACCGTCCGTCCTTGTCCGTCAGTTAGCCGGCCGTCATCCAACACCTGCAACAAGACATTAAATACATCCGGATGCGCCTTTTCCACCTCATCCAGCAAAATCACGCTGTAAGGTTTGCGCCGCACAGCCTCGGTCAGCGTTCCGCCTTCTTCGTAGCCCACATAGCCAGGAGGCGCACCGATCAGACGCGACACCGAGTGTTTTTCCATGAATTCACTCATGTCTATTCGCACCAAGTGTTCTTCGCTGTCAAACAGAAAACCGGCCAGCGTCTTGCACAATTCGGTTTTACCCACCCCGGTTGGTCCTAAAAACAAAAACGAACCATACGGCCGGTTTGGATCAGCCAACCCCGAACGTGAACGGCGTATCGCGTCGGCGACCAAGGTGACGGCTTCATCCTGCCCGACCACCCGTTGATGCAATACGTCTTCCATGTGCAACAACTTATCGCGTTCACCTTCCATCATTTTGGCGACCGGAATGCCGGTGGCACGTGACACCACTTCAGCGATTTCTTCCGCCCCGACTTGCGTACGCAGCAAACGGTGGGGCGTGGTCTGCTCGCTGGATTCGGCTTGTTGTGCTTGATTCAACTGGGCTTCCAATTGCGGAACACGACCATACTGAATTTCCGACATTTTCTGCCAGTTGCCTTGCCGACGCGCGTCTTCCATTTCCACACGTGCGCGATCCAATTGTTCCTTGATGTGCTGGGTGCCGGCCACCATTGCCTTCTCACCCTTCCAGATGGTTTCCAGATCAGCATATTCGCGTTCCAGGCGACCGATTTCTTCTTCCAGCAATCCCAGACGTTTTTGCGATGCGTCATCTTTTTCGCGACGCACCGCTTCACGCTCGATTTTTAACTGGATCAAGCGGCGATCCAACTTGTCCATCGCCTCGGGTTTGGAATCAATTTCCATCCGCACCCGCGATGCAGCCTCATCGATCAAATCAATGGCTTTGTCGGGCAAAAAACGATCCGTAATATAGCGATTACTTAACTCGGCCGCTGCCACAATCGCAGGGTCGGTAATATCGACACCATGATGCACCTCATATTTTTCTTGCAAGCCGCGCAAGATGGCAATGGTATCTTCCACACTCGGCTCGTTGACCAAGACCTTTTGAAAGCGGCGTTCCAATGCCGCATCTTTTTCAATGTATTGACGATATTCATTCAGGGTGGTTGCACCAATGCAATGCAATTCACCACGCGCCAATGCCGGTTTCAACATATTACCGGCATCCATGGCACCTTCCGCTTTACCCGCGCCGACCATGGTGTGAATTTCATCAATAAACAAAATCACGCGCCCTTCTTCCTGTGCCACTTCTTTCAACACAGATTTCAGGCGTTCTTCAAATTCGCCACGATACTTGGCACCCGCCAGCAAACCGGCCATATCCAACACCAATACACGCTTGTCTTTCAGGGTTTCCGGCACTTCACCATTAACAATGCGTTGCGCCAGGCCCTCAACAATAGCGGTTTTACCCACACCGGGCTCACCGATCAGCACCGGGTTGTTTTTGCTGCGTCGTTGCAAAACCTGAACCGTCCGACGAATTTCGTCATCACGACCAATCACAGGATCCAACTTGCCACTGCGCGCACGTTCCGTCAGGTCGAGGGTGTATTTGTTCAATGCCTCTCGCTGACCTTCTGCGTCAGCCTGATTGACGGACTGCCCGCCACGCATCTGCACCACAGCCGCGTCCAAGGCTTGCCGTGTCACGCCGTGCTGTTTGATCAAACGCCCGGTTTCCCCTTTATCGTCACAGGCCACCAGTAAAAACAACTCGCTGGCAATAAACTGATCACCACGCTTTTGCGCTTCTTTATCGGTCAGGTTCAACAGGTTGTTCAAATCACGCGAGATTTGCACGTCTCCCGCATGCCCGTCTACCTTAGGCAACCGTTCAATGGCCGTTTGCAACGCAGTGCGTAAAGCACGCGCGTTGCCACCCGCACGGGCAATCAGCGAAGACGCTCCACCTTCCTGATTATCCAGTAAGGCCGCCAGCACATGCTGCGGTTCAATAAACTGGTTATCTTGGCCGACAGCCAAGCTTTGTGCATCGGACAGGGCTTGTTGAAACTGGGTTGTTAATTTGTCGATACGCATCAATCATCTCCAAAATCAAGTATGTCAACTATATGCGGAATGAAATGACAATTTCAACCCGAGCAACCAAAAAATAATCGACACGTTTATCCTGATAAGCATTCCCACTAACGCTATCGATTGTTTCGCAAAATCCGCGTTATGACCGTCGTTTTAATCATCATACGGAAACGGGACTTGTCGGGTTATCGATTTTGGCCTGTGCCCGACGCAAGCCGCTTGCCAAAAACCGGGCTCCCCCATTGAACCATTTCGAAGTCAACCTCTCAAAGTCTTCGCTTTCCCCTTTTCCACCTTGCTCACAAGGAATCATCATGTCATTACGCAATACCTTACTCGCGTTTTCCCTTGCAGCGATCACCCTGCCCGGCATTGCCATGGCGGATAGCGCATCAACCGACACCCAGGCTGGCACATCCCCCATGCATCACATGGGCCCTGACATGACCGAGATGATGCACAAACATCTTGACCATTTGAAAACCGATTTACACCTCACCGATGCACAACAAGCCGCATGGCAGACCTTTGCCGATCAAGCCATGGATTCAGCCCGTCAAGCCGAAAAAGAACGCAAAGAGATGTGGCAGCATCACCAGGAAAACATGACGAACGCACCGGCTCACATGCAAGACATGGCCGATCACATGGCTGAACGCGCCCGAATGATGAGCAAAACGGCAAGTGCGGCCAAAAACCTCTATGCCCAGTTATCCCCAGAACAACAACAAACCTTTGACCATGATATGGCTGAACAGCGCCGCCATATGATGAAACGCATGCGCATCATGGGCATGCACGATGGACAACCGAACGACCGTTCGGCACCCAACATGCAATAATTAATTACAAATAATTCACGCCAATTGCGGTAAACTCCCTGCATCACGTTTGGGCCCGTTGCAGGGAGGGAGTTGGCATGCACATTCGATTACTGACGGTTGTACGCACCATTACGCTGTCCTGCATCGCCCTGCTGGTCGTCTTGTTGCTGATCAGCGGACCTTTGCTCAACCCGATTATTCAACGCGTATTGCCTTGGATAGGCCAGCAACAATTGGACAGCCAACTGAGTGTCGCCAGCATCCACTTTAACCCGTTTACGCTACAACTTGATATTGATCATCTCAGACTCAACCAAACCAATGGCCAGCCGCTGGCCAGCATCAACCACATCCACGCACACGCCAGTTGGCGCAGCTTGCTTGGCCTGAGATGGCAGCTTGACAAGCTGATCATCGATCAACCTTACGCCCGGTTACAACAAAGTGCAGACGGCAAACTTAACTGGGATGCCCTGATCGCCCGTGTAAAGCAACACCGCTCACCGACCCCAAGCGTCATGCCGCGTTTGCTTTTTAAAAACATACAGATACAACAAGGCAACTTCCAGTACACCTCGCTCAGCCCCATGCGTCAACCTTGGCAATTCAGCCTGTCATCTGTTGATTTTGCGCTCGACCAATTGTCTTCGCTCGAAAACCAGACTGGCCACTACACCCTGCGTGCCACTTTGCCTGACCAACATGGCAATCTGCTCTGGAATGGTCACTTCGCTCTGACACCCTTGCATTCTGATGGACACCTGGAACTGCACGGCATCGATCTGACCAAACTCACCCCTATCCTGCCCATATCGTTTCAGCAACCCATCAAACACGGCATTATTTCTACCCAGGTCGATTACCAAGCCGATGTCTTGCATCACCAACTGACACTCAACGTACCCAAGGCACACCTGTCGTTGATAGCGCCCGAGATTGCGCTCAGCTTGCCCGCGCTCAGCACACCGTTACGCTTGCGGGGACAAGCACTTGATATCAACGCAGCATTGAAAGTAAATCAACATGTAAATGTCACCATTTCACAAACCCTGCTGACTGCCTTACAGGCCAGCGCAGGCAATACGCCGCTGTTTAATTTGGGAAGCTTGCAGTTGACAGACATCCGGCTCAATCCGGCAATACATCATCTGCAAATAAACACGTTACACCTGAATGCCTTGTCCACCCAACTTACCCGTAACCAGCACGGCCAGCTCAACTGGCCACTGACAACGGCCTCGCAATCCGCCGGTCATGCAACGCAGCCCTCCGCCCACCCCCCTGTCACTCACAAATCACAAGTGCAGATTGCTGACCATGCCACCCCGTGGACCATCGGTCTCAACCACTTTAGCGTAAGCAACCTGCAGGTCGGGTTGCAAGATTTACAGTCAACCGCCCCCATCCGCCTGACGCTCAACCACGGACAACTGCAACTCGAACATTTGAGCTGGCCGCTCAGCAATACCGTGCCGATTAAACTGGCACTCAGCAATCAGGCCGGCGGCATCATGACCCTGCAAGGGTCCTATCAACCCAACATCAACAGCGGCCAATTCGACACCCGGATCAAGGCATGGTCGCTGCTGCCGGTCGCCCCGTTGATCAGCCAGTTTGCACGCCTGACCTTGGCTCAGGCTGATTTATCCACACAAGGCCATCTGGCATTCCAACCGGCCAAAACCGGTCTGAACCTGACTNNTTACCAAGGTAACGCCAGCATCAATCACCTGAGCCTTCTTGAAGCCGATACTGGAAAAAACTTTCTCGGCTGGAACAGCCTGTCCGCCCATCACCTGCAATTCAGCCTGCAACCCAAAACACTGGATATTGTCGAGCTGGTTGCCAACCAACCGTATGCAAAAATCATTATTTACCCGGACAAAACCCTTAATCTTCAGCATATTGAACGCTCGCAAGCCAAGTACGCCCCATCCTCGGGACAAGCTCACCGCTCAGTCGCATATCACCAACATCGCTCGGCAAAACCATCCGTTGCCTGTGTTGCGCGACGCGCAGCAAAACCAATATCTGCCGGCAACGATCAAGCCCTGCTGATCAATATTCACCGCATCAGAATCATCAATGGCGATACTGACTTTTCCGACCAATCGCTACCGACTGTGTTTGCGACACGCATCCACGACCTGAATGGCGTGATCACCGGCTTGTCGAGCATCGGCACGTCGACATCACGGGTAGAACTCAACGGCAAGGTTGATCAATTCGGCTCCGCCAGCCTGCGCGGCAAGCTGCAACCGTTTCACGCCACCGACAACACCGATCTCACGCTGGCGTTTCAAAATCTGGAAATGTCGCGCCTGACCCCCTATTCCGGCAAATTTGCCGGACGGAAAATCGCCTCCGGCAGGCTATCCGCCACACTGGAATACCGTATCCACAACCGGCAACTTAACGGCACAAATTCATTTATTATCAACAAACTGCGCCTCGGTGAACGGGTTGACAGCAAAGATGCCCTGAACCTGCCCCTCAATCTGGCCATCACTTTGCTGGAAGACGAAAACGGCATTATCAACCTGAACTTACCGGTCAGCGGCAATCTGGATGATCCCACCTTCAGCTATGGCGGGATTATCTGGCAAGCGATTGTGAACGTGCTCGACAAAATTGTCACCGCCCCTTTTCACGCACTGGGCCATTTGTTTGGCTTTGGCGATCACCAACCGGCCCAAATCACATTTATGGCCGGCAGCAGTCAGATCACCCCGCCCGACCAGGAAACACTGCAGCACCTGGCGCAAGCGTTACTGAAAAAGCCTGCATTAACACTCGGTATCGCAACAGGTTGGAATGTCGATGCAGATCGCCCTGCACTGCAAAAACTGGCCTTGCGTCAACAAGTTGCACAACAACTTGGCTTGCACACATCAACGGGGCAAGACCCAGGTCCCATTGACCCCGACGACAATGCAACCCAGCACGTTTTAGTAAAACTGTACGACACGCAATCAACGTCTGGCTACGATGGCTTGGTACGCAGTTCCGGTTTGCACGGAACCGCGCTTTTCAAGGCAATTATTCAACAATTGCGCCAACAGGAGACCGTACCGGACACCCAACTGAGCGCATTGGGGGCGGCTCGGGCGCTGGCGATTCATTATCAACTGATTGACGTGCTGCACCTACCAGCGCAGCGCATCGTCATGCAACCGCCGCAGGCGATCGACGGCAGCACCACCGGAATTCCGGCGTCATTCAGCCTGAGCACCAACGACTAGATTTCCCTCCCCCAATCCAACTGGGCCCGCATCATGGGCGGGCACAGCGTATTTCGACCACGAAATATCAATTATTTATATTTGCAAAAATATAAATAATTATATAACATGCAATCACCAGTCAATTCCGGAGTATTACCATGAATATATTCAATTTTTTTATACGCATCTTGCTGATGATCTGTCTGTCAGCGGATGCGTTTTCCAGTTTGGCCAGCGATGTCAATGTGTACGATCCGCAAGCGACAGTTACCACGCCATCGTTGCAAACCTCTGAAAATGCCGGTGGGCACCTGCTGGACAAACACGTCGGGAAAACCGAACAACAGCTAAAAGATCGCCTGCAACGCGAACCGCGCATCTCCGGCAGCTCAAGCTTTTATGACCAGGACGTGGCAGAAAAAACCACCCATCAAGCTCTGAGCACCCACCAGCAGCAAATCGATAATTGGTTAAAATCCGGCAATAACCGCTACGTACTCGATTACAAGGCCAGTCAACCTGTTGGCATTTCCGTTCAACGCGGGCAAAATCAAGCGTCCACGGTTAACTCGGCCCGCTTTATTTTGCAAAAAGACCGCAGCATGCCCAACGGCTACAAAATTCTGACAGGATACCCAACCCGATGACCCATCCCCAATTCCCTTGTTTGACCCAGTTGCTGGGCGCCTATTTCCACCAAGACTGGGTTGCCGAATTTGACCATTACGAGGATGTATTGACCACTATTCGACAATCGACAGATGCAACATGCCGCCAAACTGCAGTGCAAGAAATCGAAACATTGTTAGCAGTCAACCGAACTGAAAATGACTGGCAGACGATCCTGCAACAAATTGGCTGCGAATTTAATCCCGCATCTGCCGGGCTCAATACGCAGCAATGGCTGGAACTGGTTCAAACCTGCCTGGGCTAACTATCGCTAACCGTACAAAGAGCGGGTCGGGTTATTAGCCTGTCCAAACCACGGTTTCTGGTGTAGTC
>DDOT01000155.1:0-578 GCA_002341815.1 Thiobacillus sp. UBA2487
CACCCATCGATTCGATGAGGTAATGCGCTGGGTGATGGAATTGGAGAGCATCGCTGGCATCCGTATCGAACGCCAAGAAATTCGTCATCGCGTGCAAGGGATGCAAAGCATTCCAACTGCCGTGTGGATTGATCGGGTAGAGGATGCCTTGACGTGGCTAAGAAAGCACAAAGACCGCGAGCAATTTTCAGCCCAGGTTGCCACCACACGACAAATCATCCCGGCTTTGCTGCCATGGCTGAGAAAACGTCCGTTGGACGCACTGGCGCTTACCGATCAGTGGGCAACATTGCTGTCAATTGTCCAGTGGCTGCAACAGCACCCCCACCCCGGCATTTACCTGCGCCAGGTCGACCTGCCCGGTGTACACAGCAAATTTATCGAAGCCCATCGCGGCGTGTTGACCGAATTACTGGATTTGGCGTTGCCGTCTGAATCCGTGAATTCCCGGCATACCGGCATCCGTCATTTTGCCGCACGCTATGGATTTATGGAAAAACCGACCCGAATCCGGTTTCGTATGCTGGATGCCACACTGTCAGTCATACCCGGCATGTCTGGAGCTGATATCACTCTGG
>DDOT01000155.1:609-5887 GCA_002341815.1 Thiobacillus sp. UBA2487
GAAACCAATTTTCTGGTGTTTCCCGCAGTACAACATGCCATGGTCATTTTTGGTGGGGGTTATGGCTGGGATGCGCTGGCACGCAGCCACTGGCTAACCCATCTACCGATTTATTACTGGGGCGATATTGACACCCATGGTTTTGGAATACTCGATCAACTGCGCGCNNAGCGAACATGAACATTATTCCGACGTCGGCGGCAAATCCGGCGGACAATTCCTCATCGCGTGGAAGGGATGCAAAACATTCCAACTGCGGTGTGGATTGATCGGGTAGAGAATGCCATGACGTGGCTAACGCTCTATGACGACTTGCGCGACAACCGCATTCGTAACAACCTGCGCTTGGAGCAAGAACACATCAGCTTTGGCTGGATGATGCAGCGCCTCGCAACAATTGCAGAATAGCGGTCAACTCATCTCGCATCGCTGCCGCACGCAAGCCCTTGTCGGGTGGTGCAATTGACACCGGCGTTTCGGCTGTCTCTTCCAATTGCATGCGGGCACCACTGATGGTGAACCCCTGCTCGTACAACAATTCGCGAATGCGACGGATCAACAGCACCTCATGGTGCTGATAATACCGTCGATTGCCACGCCGTTTGACCGGTTTAAGCTGAGCGAATTCTTGTTCCCAATAGCGCAATACATGCGGCTTGACAGCGCACAACTCACCCACTTCACCAATGGTAAAGTAACGTTTGGCCGGTATCAGCGGCAGATCAGACGTTGACGCTTGCGTCACGGTCATAATGCGATTCTACCAACGTCTTCAATTTGTTACTGGGATGAAACGTCACCACTCGGCGCGCTGAAATCGGCATATCTTCACCGGTTTTTGGATTGCGACCAGGACGTTGTGGTTTATCACGCAATTGAAAATTACCGAAACCAGACAATTTGACGGTATCGCCGGCTTCCAATGCATTGCGAATTTCTTCAAAAAACGCTTCTACCATTTCTTTGGCTTCACGTTTGTTAAGACCCACCTCGGCAAACAATAGATCGGCCAGTTCAGCTTTGGTTAATGTCATTTCTACCTCAAGAACGGAGTTGTGCGCCGAACTGCTGCTGGAGCATTTCGGTCAATGAAGCCACAGCGGCTTCAACTTCTTCATCAGTCAGCGTTTTCTGATTGTCTTGCAACAAGACACGAAACGCAAGACTCTTTTTGTCTGCTGCAATATGTTGTCCGCGATAGCTGTCAAACACAGCAATATCGGTGACATAAGCCACATCAGCCGCCAGCATGGCGTCCAACAGGCTTTGCGCGCTGACGGATTGATCTATCACAATTGCCAGATCGCGCCTGACTTGCTGAAAGCGCGATATTTCACCACTGGTTGCCAGGGGATGGATTTGCACCATCGTCAGGTCAAGCTCAAACAGAACCGGCGCAGAGGGCAGACCATGCCGTTGCACGATAGCCGGATGCAAGGTACCTAGCCAACCAACCCGTTGACCCGCCACCCACACTTGCGCGGTTTGCCCGGGATGCAAGGCCGGGTGTTCGGCGGCCCGCGTCACAATTGGCATCGGATGAAACAGCGCGGCCAAATCAGCTTTTACATCATAAAAATCCACATTTCGGGTCGATTCACCCCATTGCTCGGCTCGCACCGGACCAAACGCCAAACCACCCAAACGTTGGGGCTGGGTAAAACCATCTCCTTCACGCAAGAAGCAACGTCCGGTTTCGACAATCCGGACTTGCTCCTGACGACGATTCAGATTAGTGTGCAGTACATCCAAAAGTCCCCCCATCAAGGTAGAGCGCATGACCGCCATCTGACTGGCAATCGGATTTTGCAGGACAATCGGCGTATGCGTCGGCGAAAACTCGGCTTCCCACGTTGAATCGACAAAGCTGTAGGTGACGACCTCTTGATAATCTCGCGCAGCGAGCAGGCGCAACAACTGCGTTATCGGGCGACACGTTTCACGCACCGGCAACATTTGTGTCGGTGCAATCGGTATTGTTGCCGGTACGCGCTCATAACCATACAAACGCGCCAATTCTTCAATCAGGTCGACTTCGCGCTCAATATCAAAGCGCCAGCTTGGCGGCGTTACCAGCCACGCATCGGTGTGTTCATCAATTCGCATGCCCAGCCGAATCAAATGCTCGCGTATCTGATCCGGCGTCATGCAAATACCCAGCACGCGTTCAATCCGCTCCAAACGTAAGCGCACTGGCGAACGTTGCGGTAACGTCGCTTGGAACTCAGACACAGGGCCGGCCTTACCGCCGCAAATGTCCAGCAACAATTGTGTGGCATAAGCCAACACGGTGCCGGTTACGCCAAAATCAACACCTCGCTCAAACCGGTAGCCGGCATCGGTGTTCAATCCCAATCGGCGCGAACGCCCGGCAATTGCTGACGGGTGAAACCATGCGGACTCCAGCACAATCCGCGTGGTGGTTTGGCTGACTGCCGAAGCACTGCCGCCCATGATGCCTGCCAACGCCTGCGGGCCGGATTGATCTGCAATCACCAACAGGTCGGAAGACAAATCGACTGTCTGCCCGTTCAACAACAGCAAGCTTTCGTTGGCCGTCGCCATACGCACTTGTATGCCACCGAACAGGCAATCCGCATCAAAGGCATGCAATGGCTGACCGGTTTCCAGCAATACATAGTTGGTAATGTCCACCACTGCACCCAGACTGCGCAAGCCACTACGTTCCAAGCGCTGACGCATCCACAATGGTGTTTCAACCGCCGGATTCAACTGTTCAATCACGCGAGCGGCATAATATGGACAGGCATCACTCGCCTGAACATCAATTGAGACAGTGGCATTGCTTTCCATCAGTACATGGACGCTCGGCAGCTCCTTGGCCTGTGTGCCGGTCATGGCCCCCACATCGCGCGCAATACCGACGATACCCAAACAATCGCTGCGGTTGGGCGTCAATTTTAAGGTAAATGCATGGTCGTTCAGTTGCAAATAGTCGCGCAGATCCATACCGATTGGTGCATCGGTCGGCAGCATCAACAAACCGTCGCTCCCTGCCGGCAATCCGAGCTCAGTTGCTGAACACAACATGCCAAACGATTCAATACCGCGCAGTTTGGCGGGCTTGATTTGCATACCTGGCAACTGCGCGCCTACCGTGGCACACGGTACGATGGCATCCAGGCATACATTCGGGGCACCGCACACAATTTGCAGCAAACTGCCTGTGCCTGCATCAACCTGACACACGCGCAGCCGATCAGCTTGCGGGTGAGGCATCACCTCGCACACACGCGCCACCACCACGCCGCTAAAATCGGCCGCCACCGACGTGACCTGTTCAACTTCCAGACCTGCCATGGTTAACACGTGCGCCAGTTGCTCGGTATTCAGTACCGGATTGACATAGCTACGCAACCACTGTTCGGAAAATTTCATGATCCAGGCCGTTAATTAAATTGTTTCAAGAAACGCAAATCGCCAGCAAAAAACGCCCGCAAATCGGTTACGCCATAGCGCAACATGGCCAACCTCTCCAATCCCATGCCAAAGGCAAACCCTTGGTATTGCTCAGAATCAATGTTGACGTGTTTCAGCACGGCCGGATGAACCATGCCGCAACCGCCAATCTCCAGCCAACCATCCCCCCAACTCATATCCATTTCAGCGGAAGGCTCGGTGAATGGAAAAAAGGATGGCCTGAAACGCACCGTCAAATCATCACGTTCAAAGAACTGTTGTAAAAAGGTTTGCACAATGCCCTTCAAATGCGCAAAGCTGATGGTTTCATCCACCCACAACCCCTCAATCTGATGAAACATCGGCGAATGGGTCGCATCGGAATCCACGCGATACACGCGTCCGGGGGCAATGATGCGCAAGGGTGGCGGATGGTCTTCCAGATAGTGAATCTGCACCGGCGATGTATGCGTGCGCAACAAATGCTGCTCATCGACATAAAATGTATCGTGCATTGCGCGTGCAGGATGATCTTGCGGAATATTCAGCGCAGTAAAGTTATAGAAATCGGTTTCAATTTCCGGGCCTTCCGCGACTGAAAAACCGATAGAAGCAAACAGGGCTTCAATCCGTTCGCGCGCCAATGTCACGGGATGCAAACCTCCTGTGGCAATCCCGCGTCCGGGCAAACCAACGTCCAATGCTTCTGCCGCCAACTGTAATGCCAATGCCTCAGCACGCAAGGATTGGCGACGGCTTTCCAGCGCATGGCTGATGGCGTCGCGCGCCTGATTGATACGGCTACCTGCTGCAGGTCGATCAGCAGCAGGCAAACCGCCCAGCAATTTCATCTGCGCCGTCAAAATACCGCTTTTGCCCAAATAACGCGTTTTAGCCTGTTCAAGATCGGCCGCTTGGGTCACCGCAGCGAAGGCTTGGCACGCTTCTTCTACAATTTTGTCCAGATTGTCCATGATTATCCGGCTGGAAAAACAAAGCTGACGTAAGGATGTTGCATCATCCTTGCATCAGCCCTGTCAGCACCGGGGAACAACCCCGGCGCAGGTCGCAGGTATTACCCTGCGGCGAGTCGAGCTTTGGCTTGTTCGGCCAATTGCGCAAATGCCGGTTTGTCGAATACGGCCAAATCAGCCAGCACCTTACGGTCCAGCAAGATCTCGGCTTTCTTCAAACCATTCATAAATACGCTGTAGCGCAGCCCGCACTGACGAGCAGCAGCGTTGATACGCGCAATCCACAACGCACGGAACTGACGTTTGCGTTGACGGCGATCGCGATACGCGTATTGACCTGCCTTCATCACTGCTTGCTTGGCGATACGATAGACGTTTTTACGACGACCACGATAACCTTTGGCCATGTCCAACACTTTTTTGTGACGGGCATGGGCGATGACACCACGTTTAACTCTTGGCATAGTTTTATCTCCTCAAGTTATGCGTAAGGCATCATGGCGCGAACTGAACGCATGTTGGTGGCATCCACCAACAGGGTTCCACGCAACTGACGCTTGTTCTTGGTGGTTTTTTTGGTCAGGATGTGGCGTTTAAACGCTTGGCTACGCTTGATGCCACCACCTGCCAAAGCACGAAAGCGCTTGGCTGCGCCCGACTTGGTCTTCATTTTTGGCATTACATTTACTCCAGTTTGATAACGCCGGGCAGTTTCACTCTGAAACGTTTAGGAACCCGGTCATTACCGTACATGACGACAACATCACTTGTCTGTTGCCCATTTAGCCCGAACTGATCGGGATAAAATTCTTGCTTGCCTCTGACCAACGACCAGATGCAGACTGCTAACAACTTTTTTGTGTGCTTGATACACGTTAATCA
Source organism: Thiobacillus sp. UBA2487 (assembly GCA_002341815.1). Taxonomy (GTDB): domain Bacteria; phylum Pseudomonadota; class Gammaproteobacteria; order Burkholderiales; family Sulfuriferulaceae; genus Sulfuriferula. Next base: position 5,886 of record DDOT01000155.1, read on the forward strand.
CG
>DDOT01000155.1:5921-8569 GCA_002341815.1 Thiobacillus sp. UBA2487
ACCGTTATTTTTTGCGCCTTGGCGCCGCTTTAGTTATTTGCGCTTTGGTGCTGTTTCAATATTTGCACCTTGGCGCTGTTTAAATTATTTTCGCTTTGGCGCTGTTCTAATTATTTGCGCTTAGGCGCTGTTCTAATTATTTGCGCTTAGGCGCAAGCATCATCACCATCTGGCGACCTTCCATTTTAGGAAATTGCTCAACCACGGCATATTCTGCCAAATCCGCTTCAACACGTTTCAATTGTGCCAAACCAAATTCTTGGTGCGCCATTTCACGCCCACGAAAACGCAGGGTTATTTTGGCCTTATCACCTTCTTCCAGAAAACGTATCAGATTACGCAACTTGATCTGATAGTCACCTTCGTCTGTACCAGGGCGGAACTTGACTTCTTTTACCTGAATTTGTTTTTGCTTGAGCTTGGCTTCATGCTGGCGTTTGCTTTGCTGGTATTTGTATTTGCCGTAATCCATCAAACGGGCTACCGGTGGCTTTGCCAACGGCGCAATTTCTACCAGATCAACTTCCGCTTCTTCTGCCATTCGCAATGCTTGCGTGGCAGTCAAAATACCAAGTGGCTCACCTTCAATTCCAATCACACGTATTTCGGCACCGGTGATTTCGCCGTTAATACGTGGTTCCTTATCTTGAGCGATCGCTGCAACTCCCACAAATAAAAATACAAGAGGAGTGAGTATACTCACTCCTCGCTAGCAAGCATTCAAGCCTTGCGCTGACTGATTTCGGCTTTGAGTCGTTCAATAAACGTGCCTATCGGCATTTGACCGAGGTCTTCGCCACCACGACTGCGTACCGCCACCAACCCCGCTGCCACTTCTTTATCGCCTACGATAACTTGATAAGGCAGCTTCTGTAAACTATGTTCGCGAATTTTATAGGTTATTTTCTCATTTCTCAAGTCCAATGTCGCAAAAATATTTGCATCAACCAGTGTGGCATGTATTTTTTGCGCATATTCGGCTTGCTGATCGGTAATCGACATAACCACCACCTGTTCCGGCGCGAGCCAAAGTGGAAAAGCACCCACGTGATGTTCGGTCAAAATACCGATAAACCGCTCCAACGAACCGAACATGGCACGGTGCAACATGACTGGCCGATGGCGCGCATTATCTTCCCCGATATAGTTCAGGTCGAAGCGTTCCGGCAAATTCATATCTACCTGCAAAGTCCCGCATTGCCAGTCGCGCCCAATGGCATCGCGCAAAACAAACTCCAGCTTGGGACCATAAAACGCACCTTCACCAGGAAACAATTCGTACCCGATACCCATTTGTTGCAACGCCCCTGCCAACGCGGCCTCCAACTGATCCCACGTGTCATCCGAGCCGATTCTGTGTTCAGGGCGGGTGGACAACTTGATTCTCACATCATCAAAGCCAAAATCGCGATAAATGGCCAGAATCAGTGTCACCACGTTGCGACATTCTTGTTCCATTTGTTCAGGCGTGCAAAAAATATGCGCATCATCCTGTGTAAAGTGCCGCACGCGCAACAAGCCATGCAACGCACCGGAAGGCTCGTAGCGGTGTACCTTGCCAAACTCGGCCATGCGGATTGGCAATTCACGATAGCTTTTCAAACCTTGCGCATACATCGCCATATGCCCTGGACAGTTCATGGGTTTTAAGGCAAACACTCGCTGGTCTTCGGTTTGCGTAATGAACATGTTTTGCCGATAATTCTGCCAGTGACCTGATGTTTCCCACAGTGACCGGTCCATTAAGTCGGGGGTATTAACCTCTTGATATCCAGCCTCGTTCTGACGCGCGCGCATATAACTGATCAAGGTTTGAAACAGCCGCCACCCCTTGGGATGCCAGAATACCGCACCGATGGCGTTGTCTTGCAGATGAAACAAATCAAGTTGTGGCCCCAACTTACGATGATCACGTTTTTCCGCCTCTTCCAAGCGCATCAAGTGAGCATCCAAATCCTCTTTCTTTGCCCACGCCGTGCCATAAATCCGCTGCAACATCTCATTGCGATGGTCACCACGCCAATAGGCGCCCGCCACGGTCATCAATTTAAAATGCTTGAGCTTGCCGGTAGATGGCACATGCGGACCACGGCACAAATCGGTAAACCCACCTTCTGTGTACAATGAAACGGCTTCACTTTGCGGTATGGCGCCAATCAATTCTGCTTTATAGCGCTCACCCAACCCGTTAAAGTAGGCAATTGCCTCATCGCGCGGCATCACACTGCGCACAACAGGAAAGTCCTGCTTGGCCAATTCAGCCATTTTGCGCTCAATCGCCGTCAAGTCTTCTGGGGTAAACGCGCGACTGTAGGCAAAGTCATAGTAAAAACCGTTTTCTATGACTGGCCCTATCGTCACTTGCGCGTCCGGATACAGCGATTTGACGGCATACGCCAACAAATGCGCGGTAGAATGTCGAATAATCGCCAAACCATCCACATCTTTGTCGGTCACAATGCCTAACGCGCAATCGCTCATCAAAACATGGCTGGTATCGACCAACTGCCCATCCACCTTGCCAGCCAAGGCGGCTCGCGCCAATCCTGCGCCAATGGATGCAGCCACATCCGCCACAGTGACTGGATGATCAAAATGACGCTCGGAACCGTCGGGTAATGTTATTGTGGGCATATCGGAATTCCTGA
>DDOT01000034.1:0-1325 GCA_002341815.1 Thiobacillus sp. UBA2487
GGTGTCGGCGTTTGGTTTGATTGCCGCACAGGGCATTGCCTCACGTCTGCATGCCGATACCTTGTTGGTGCAAGCGGCCGAACTGCGCGACGTATTGAAGGTCAAGGTGTTTAATCCGACCAATGGCGCCGAGACCGAAAACTTGCGATTGCCGTGTAATGTCACGCCTTGGTATGAAGCAGAAATTTACTCTCGGGTGAATGGNNGATATCGGGGCGCATGTTAAAGCGGGCCAATTGATGGCGACAGTTGAGACACCTGATCTTGATGAGCAAATTCAGCGTTCAGAAGCAAATTTAGCGACTCAGCGCGCCCGTTTGCAACTGGCTGTGGTAACCGCCAAGCGTTGGGAAAAATTGCTGGAAACCGATTCGGTATCCAAACAGGAAACCGAAGAACGACAAGCTGAGGCTGAGGCTCAACAAGCCGAGGTCAACGCGCAAGAAGCTGAATTGCGCCGGCTGCGCGTGTTGGAAGGCTTTAATCACATTACGGCACCATTTGATGGTGTGGTTACGGAGCGTAACACCGATATTGGTATGTTGATCAGCAACGGCAGCTCGTCGTCGAATCCGCCGCTGTTCAAGGTTGCCGATGAGCACAAGCTGCGGGTGTACGTGGAAGTACCGCAACGCTTTGCCGCCCGGATTGATGACAAGACCCCCGCCAAGGTGTATTTCCCCGATCAACCTGATAAAGCATATGCTGCAACGGTGATCAGTACATCCGAGGCGATTCATGTGGCGTCGCGCACCCTCACGGTTGAATTGGAGATGGCCAACCCAGGTGAAGATATTATGCCGGGGGCCTATGCCAACGTGCAGTTTGAATTGCCTACGCCGAAGAGTGTGGTGCGTATTCCGGCCAGTGCAATCTTGTTCCGTAAGGGAGGCTTGAAGGTGGCAACGGTGGGTGCAGGGAATAAAGTGGTACTGAAACCGATTACCGTAAAACGGGATCTGGGCAAGGTGCTGGAGGTGTCGGCTGGTTTGCAGTCAACCGATCAGGTGATAGATTCGCCTTCTGATTCGATCCAGGACGGCGATCAGGTTCAAATTGTGACCGGAAAGTGAACGCACCATGAAACGAATCCGCATGACGACCATCGCAGTGGCGATAACCGCAATGCTGGGGGGGTGTTCGCTTGCGCCAACCTACCACAAACCAAGCGTTCCAACGCCGACTCAGTGGGGCGAGGCGTCGGATTGGCAGCAAGTCAAACTGTCCGATACGCCGATTCAGGGAGATTGGTGGCAACAATACAATGATCCGGTATTAAACGGGTTGATCGGCAAACTGGATCAACACAATCCGGACCTGGATGC
>DDOT01000034.1:1366-2958 GCA_002341815.1 Thiobacillus sp. UBA2487
GCCGACGGTGGGTTTGGCAGGTTCGCAAACCGATAATAAGGCGTATTACAACAAGCCGCAAATTGGCAATACTTTCCCGGATACCAATATCGGCAAAGACCCGCAAACCTATCGTGAACAGGTGGGTGGCATTGGATTTAGCTCATTTGAGCTTGACTTGTGGGGGCGGGTACGGAATCTGGCGGAAGAAAGCCGTGATAATGCATTGGCCGCCCAAGCTGACATGGAAGGGGTGCGCCTGAGTTTGCGTTCGCTGTTGGCAACGACGTATATTTTGATGCGCGAATACGATGCGCAAACCGAGTTGCTGGAAACCTTGGTCAAGTCATACGAGCAGGCGCAGGTGATCACAGAAAACCGCTTTCGTGGCGGCGTGGATTCTGCGCTCAGTGTATCCAGAGCGCGGGCACAATTGGACAGCGCGCGCGCCCAGTTGGAAGATGTGATGGAAAAGCGGGCATTATTCGAACACCAAATTGCTACCTTGGTGGGCCAGCCTGCTTCGTCTTTTCATATTGCCCGAGACCAAACGCGGTTGCAGATGCCGCAAATTCCACTGGAGATGCCGGCGCAGATGTTGGAGCGCAGGCCCGATATTGCGGCAGCCGAGCGACGGGTAGCCGCCGCCAATGCGGGGATTGGCGTTGCCAAAGCAGCCTGGTTTCCGGTGTTTTCATTTTCGGCATTTACCGGGGTAGACGCGCTGATTGCACAGAATTTCATGGCGCAACCGGCCAGTGTCTGGAGTCTGGGACCGGCGATGGCCTTTACCCTGTTTGATAATGGCCGACGTCGGGCATTGAATGATCAGGCGCTGGCGACATTCCGCTACACCAGTGACAATTATCGGTCGGTGACACTCAAAGCGTTTCAAGAAGTGGAAGATGATCTGGTGCGTTTGAATGATCTGAAACGGGAAGAACAGGAAGTAACGGAGGCGGTTAAAGACACGGCGCGCACCGAACAGATTGCCTGGAACCGTTACAAGGAAGGCATGGTTAACTACCTGGAGGTGGTAACCGCGCAAACCGATGCCCAACGTGCGCAAATTCAGGCCAATGATGTGCGGGCGAGACGCTTGCGCGCCAGCGTGGAGTTGATCAAAGCGCTGGGTGGGGGCTATCAGCAGGTGGGTAGCACTGCGGCGGACATGCCAATGGTGCCGGCAAACAAAACAAACGGCTGAACGCTGGGCCGGTTCTGATCGCGCAGCAATGCCGGCACATCCATTAACCCAACAAAAAACACCCTGCCACGGCAGGGTGTTTTTTAGTATTATTTAGCGTCGTCGGTGTAAGCCTTGAAGCCGTAATGTTCGAAAATCGCCAGCGCCTTGGGTGAATGCAGGTAATCGACCCACAATTGTGCAGCCTTGGCATGCGGTGCTTTTTTCAGGGCGGTGGCGGCATAAATCGCGCTGACATTTTGATTGTCAGGAATGTCGACATGGGTAATCGGGTTGCCGGTTTCTTGCTCAAAAATGGCTTCCGATTGCCAGGTGACACCAGCATCAGCACGACCCAGCATCAGGTACAGCGGCGATTGACGGTGGTGAATGTGGGTGAGCAAGGTTTCGCCATTGGCAACCTTGG
>DDOT01000045.1 GCA_002341815.1 Thiobacillus sp. UBA2487
CGCGAATTCAGTGCGGTGATTATTGGACGCGCCACTGGACTACTTTATTCACATTGGAAGCAGGTGTGGTAATGGGCGGAGCTGGTGTTGGGTTTCCGGATGATCCTCCATATACCTCCCATCCATTCGGGCCGATGGATGTGTTCGACGCAAATGCTGTACCCTGACCCATGTTTGTGTCGGCTGTAAGAAAATTGCCTTGATAATCCTTGTAAAAGTTTTTCGGGAAAGAGCCGTCGACGAGATTGAAGTAATCCTGATAAGCTGTTCCGAGAGCCCCGCAAGACGAGTCTTCGGCAGAGGGTGGAACAGTTGCGGGAACATTCAGAACTCCTTGATTCGTCGGATTTGGCGGTGTCACAAAAGGCATGTCGGTGATCTGTGCCGTTGATTGCAAAGTCGTGACCTTGGAGGAGGCGGTCCAGGTAATATTCCCTGTGCTGCTTACGGAGGCGATATAGCCTCCAGTCGTCGTCGTCGCCCATAGCGGTTGCCAGCCAGACGTCCCGATACCAAAAACGGTCACTCCTGTCTGGCTTGCGGCCCACAGATAGGGATTCGAATTGACGGATGAATAGCCAACGTACTGTACAGCCAAGCCGTCTTCGGTCGAGCCTTCTACGGCTATATTGCTGACGTCGGTTGCCGCAGAGCCCGTAAATGTCATGGCATAGACACGTCCAGCAGACGTCCCAAAAAACAATTGGCCTGAAGGCTGGTCATAGTACAAATTGCTAGTGACATAGTTGCCTGCGCCGATTCCGCTACTCGTTGCAGGAATCACCGCTGAGGTGTAAGCACCCGTCGCAACGTTGAATTCATAGAGCGTACTGATGGTCGCGCCGCTGCCAGTCGGTGTGTTGACGATGAACGCGGCGATCTGATAGTTGCCGATCGTGTCTTCGACAGGTGCCTGCCGCTGTGGATAGACGGCCCCAGCAGGCATTGTCGGTAAAGGGATGACCTGGGCAGGATTGCCGTTGGCATCGAGCTGTAGGTCATACCAAGTGGCGCCACTCTGGGCGCTACCGATGATGTAGGTTGCCCAATTGTTCGATGCGTTTATGGCATCAACCACGGCAAACTTTCCAGCGAAATTGTCCTGATAGGGCCATACGGTGTAATTTTGCAACTGGGAAACGAAAGATCGTGGCATCCAGCCCCAGTTGAGCTGACCGGTTGTTGCATTGACGGAATAAAGAAACCCGTCGTCATTGGTAAATAACAACGCAGCTGGGCGTGATTTCTCATTCTGCGCCCATGTGGTATATCCGGTAAGATTAAAGTCGTTTGGATTCGCCGGTGGGGTCAGGACTGAGGAAAAATCGCCGGAGGAAAAGCCATCCAAAAAAGCATTTTTTTGACGTGTCCCAAGGTATGGAGTGCACCCTGACGGAGCTTGCGTATTCGTGGGATCAATGGTATAGGCTGCGACTGTCGCAGCGTTTGGAACGCAGTTTGGGCTCGGTGGTGTGGCAGGGAGGGCAAACGCTGCAGGGTCACTACTGGCAAGGCTGGCTAAGGTGATCACGTTTCCACTGGACGTGGAGGAAACGAGTTTGGCTGTCCGTTGAGATGCTGTCATTTCCGCGCCAGCCTCCCATGACGGAGTTGACGCTGGATTGCCATTTGCGTCGAGCGCGTAGGCATCGACAAAACCTTGCAGCGGATCGGGGTTGGTGGAGAGGGTGTAAATGTCACTGCCAGTGCTGACCTTGACCGGTGCGACTGGCGCACTGATCGTCCTTGCTGCAGGGCTGGCTTCGAAGCAAAGGATCTCGTGTACATTGGTGCCGCCCCCGGTGGATGCACCAAACCCGAAAAGGAAACTGCTCGGTAGGGGGCCGTTGGTGGTTGAGATGTCCTGATCTGTTACGACAGGAGAGAATGTGCCGGTATTTCCATAATCGTAAGACAAGCTCAGGTGCAGATTCGGCGTAATGATGAGCTTATAAGTGATCGGGGTGGCCTGGGAGCGTTTTTTAGCGGCTTCATTTGAAATCGGGTTCGGTAGCTGCTTGAAGGATGGAGAGATGTATGCATAATCTGGGAAACGGTATGTGTTGCCGTTGAATGAGTATGTCCCACCATTTTTGCATGTATTGTAAACATCTGTCTCTGTTGCGTTTGGATTGATGGCTCGCAGGCCCGCTAGATTGACATTTCCATAGCCGCGCAAGCCGATTTCATTTGGATTTTGTTTATTTACGCCGTTGGGGTTGACGCCAGTATTCGTGTTGTCGCCCTGATTAAGAAAGTTACCATACTCATCGATTCCAAGTCCTAGATAGGCGCCAGGCATGCCATCATGGGGGTTATTGGAGTTCGAGCAGCTATATCCAAGACTTCCGCCAAAAGCGCCAATACCACCTGCTTGTGTCCAGGCGACATTGCCGAGGGTGGTCGTTCCGTTTCCCGTAGTGGCAGAACCATCAAGCAAATAGAAGCCGATCCCATCTGCACCTGGGCGTGTGCCGTTCGAGGCCTGAAAGCTGTTTCCGCCATAGGTGTATGTAGTGAAGGTGATCTGAATCCCCTGTGTTGTCGGAAATGGCGTTTGTGAAATAATCGCGCCATTTTCGTTGGTTCCCTGCGTGCCCCCGTTGGTCAGGCGAAGCGCGCCGCTTCCGACAGGGTCAGCATTACCCGTCAAGCCGACCTGCGTCTGGCTACCGTAATACGGCAAACCTTTGCACATCGGAATGAAAGTGTTGACCGTATTATTGCCAACTTTTGTCGCAATCCCAGGCTGACTTCCTGCTGTGAGGCAGGCACCGTTATAAGCGAGCCATGGATTTTGTGTGGTTGCACCTGTGAAATTTTCGGTCACTATTGGAACCGTCTGCGCATCGACATCGGCTGGGCAGACACCAACGATCATCGCGAGACCAGCAAAAATCGAGAGAAAAAACGACCTTTTCACGGAGATCTCCCTTCCCGGTACTACTTGTAGACAGGCACGTTTTCACTGTGACTTGAAGACCGACTCGGTATCTGTGTACACATGATTTCGGGCATCAATCGTGTGGACCCAGATGTCGTAATAACCCGGCAGCGCCGTGGGTTGTACAAACCACCAAGCAGTCTGTGGTACACCGCTTGGCATGGTCGCCTGAGCACACGTCGTGGTGCCTGCGGCATTGTTTTCACAGGTTTGCCAGTAACTCTGATTCGGCTGCTGTGCCTGTTTTGGGGATACCGCCCGCCACCAGGGCTGGCCAGCCGCGTTGATTTCCAGGGGAGTAAGCGGTTTGATTTGGTTGACTGCCCACTGCAATGCAAGGTCGCTGGCCTGCACATCTTTTTGCCGTTCGCTGAAATGATCCGTCAGGGCTGTATCGGTAAGCACGCCACGTAATGTGAACAGTGCTCCGAGGAACATGAGCAGCAGGACGATGAGCGAAAGGAGCAGCACCGAGCCCTTCTGAGACTTTGCATCGTGGGCCTCGATTCGGCAGGTAGGAGAGGGCAAACTCAGTTCCATGTCGTATCCCTCAGTGCAATGACGACGGTGTTGACCTGGAAATGCCGGTGGATCTCTGCAGCAGAGCGGGTGTAATTCACAAAGGCATTGGGAGCGGTCAAGCCGGAAGCTGGTTGGGGAATCGTGATGGTGGCAGGGGCTGTATAAGTGGTGTCGTCATGAAGCGAGCGCGTGACGATCGCCACAGCGACCGAAACGACCTGGTCGGCACCCGGAATCACCTGGCTCCAGGCCTTGAAGGTCGGCGGGGTATTGCCAGGCGTCGAACCGCTCGGAATGGTGCCGAACAAGATCTGAAGGCTGACTACGCCGGGTGCGATCGCCTCTGCCGGGCCGACTGGTTGATCATTCAACGCGTTATAAACACCACGCATGAGAACTGGGAAAGCACCGGAATCGTCGATCCAATACTGGATCGCCTGGAGCGTTGAGGCCGAGGACCCGAGATCGACAATGGAGGCGTGTTGCAGGTTGCTCACGGTCAACGCGCCAAGACCAGGGATGCCCAGTGATGTCAGTTCGCTCGCATAGTCGGTATAGCCTCCGCCCGGCATGAAGGTGGAGGGCAGGCTCGTGATGGAATTTGCGCTCGTTGAGACGATTGGGATGCGCAGACACACCGCTGCTGTCCCCATTGGGATATGAATAAATCCGGTGTCTCCACTGCTCACGCTGTTGCTGTTTTTGGGGCTTAGGATCAGCGTCGTGGATGCCATCGCATTCGTCCAGCTGCCAGACCCATTCTTGATTGCGGTGAAAACCTGGCTGGGCAATTGACGCGTCGGTGCACTGCCGCCACTCGCAGGGATCCCTGCGTAAGCCGGGACAGATGGCGCCTCGGTCATCATCAGGACTTGTGAGACGTTCGCGCTGCCTGCAGGTGGATAGTTTTCCACTGTAGCGGCGGCCCCTCCAAGGGGAAGAGTGCTCCCGGCTGTTTGCGTCGCTGCCCAGACAGGGTTGTACTGGATGTACTGGGGAGTTGCCGCGCTGTCGTAGGCCAGGGTGGTGACGCAATTCGACTGCGCGTTGCCCAACATGAAGCCTGCGCTGCCAATGTCGCGCGTCAACAAGGTCAACGCTGTTCGCTGATTGTTGTCGTTGCTCGTCACATCCGACGAGCTTTTGTTGCTGTTGAACGAAAACACCAAAACCGTCAACAGAACAATAGCGAGGATGGACGCGACAACCAGCGCGACCATCAGTTCGATGAGGGTAAACCCTTGCTGACGCACCATCGGCGGCGCAAGTTCAGTGGATCCCGATTTGTCCATGGAAAACCTGTGTACGTGGGAGGCCCAGTTGCGTCCAGCCGAGTGTGACGGTGATGCCGCAGCTTTGTGCCGAGCAGGCATTGCCAATGGCGTCAGGTCCTGGCGTGATCGTGACGTTGAAGCCTGGAGCCTGCAATTGCGCCTGCGCTTGGGTAAACCAGCCCTGCAACCAGGCCGGCATACCCGAAGCCGAGGTCACACTTGTGACGTTTAGTGCGGGAAGCGCGGAGGTATTTGTCGCCAGTGTCGCCATCAAGCTGTCGGCTTGCGCCTGTAGAGTCGTCACGGATTGGTTCTCGTAGGGGGCTGGAGCTGTGCTGGCATACAGCGCCGCAAGCCCCATCAGGCCAAACGAAAAGATGACGATGGCCACAAGGGCGTCGATCAGGCCGATGCCGCGTTGGGCGCAGCGGGAAAATTTGGGCTCAGGACGCATAAGAGGGATTCACGACGACTGCACCGGATGCGAAGACCTGGAATGCCGATGACATCCTGTCTGCGGTGTATTGCACGATGCCCACTGGGGCATTGTTCAGAATGCCTGTACCGTCGAAAGTCATGAGTGGTGTGCTGCAGGAGCCGCCGCCAAGAGAGCAACTGACTCCAGGTGCATCGGCCTGGAGTTGCGCCAGAGTCATCGAGTGATTACCGTCGGCGATCCCGTCTACAGTGGTTTGCCACGAGCCATCGGAGGCGATTTGCAGCGTGACCGCATGCCCGGCGATTGCTTCGCCCCGCGCCCAGGCGACATCCTGGGCGAACTTGTTGACGATGTCTGCAGTTTGCTGGCTGCGGATGGTGGAGAGAAACGACGGCACGGCAACGGCCAGGAGGATGCCGGCAACGATGACGGTCACAAGCAGTTCCAGCAAAGTAAAACCCGCCATACGCGGTCGGCCGCTCGGGCAAGTCCGTTGCGCGGTCTTCATCTGATGAGCTTCCATTAATTTTCGACGGCGCAGTCCCCGGCCTGATCTTTCGTCCAGCACGAGGAGTTTGGTGTCCAGCCTGCGGGGGCCTTGGGCGTGGTTTTTGCACCGCTGCTGTCCAGCGTGAACGTGAATCCACTGGCTGGTCCGAAGCCGACTGCTTGAATGGAATAAGCCGTCGTCGTCAGGGTCGGGCAGCTGATCGTGAAGTTCGTCGCAGTGGCCGGTGTGGCGCAGCCGCCGACGTAGGTTTCGTGGTCTTGTGCCCACTGAGCCAGTGCATTGGCCTGAGCCATCAGCGCGTCCTGTGCGTTGTGCATGTAGCCGCGCAGGACGTAGGCGTTGTATGCGGGCAGAGCAATCGCAGACAAAATCGCAACCACAGCGACGAAAATCATCAATTCAATGAGGGTGAAACCGCGACTGTGCAGCATGGCCAAGATCTCCTGGCTAGAAGTTTGAATTGCTGATGAGTTGTTGTTCGCCACCAGCCGACGAACGGTAGCGATGTGCCGACAAGCGGTAAAAAATTACTTCGGGTAACGACTGCAGAAGAGTTTTTTCAAATCCTTCGCCACCCTTGAAAGCGCTGATGACGTCCCTATAATCAGCACTCGTTGAGGGCGAGTGCTAACACATCGCGTCTGTTGGATGTGTCGGCTCGTTTCTCAAGCGCAGTTCTGCGAGCGCGGGCAGTTTTGCTCCCGTCTCGTGTCCACTGGCGCCCCTGGCGCCCGGTAGTCCACAAACTTCAGGAGATTTGCATGAAATTGCGTCCTCTGCATGACCGTGTCGTGGTCAAGCGTGTCGAACAGGAAACCACCACCGCTTCGGGCATCGTCATTCCGGGCAGCGCGGCGGAAAAGCCCGATCAGGGCGAGGTGCTGGCCGTCGGACCGGGCAAGTATGACGAGCAGGGCAAGCTGGTGCCCATGTCGGTCAAGGTGGGCGATCGCGTGCTGTTCGGCAAGTACGCCGGCCAGACCGTCAAGGTCGACGGCGACGAGCTGATGGTGATGCGCGAAGACGACCTGATGGCCGTCATCGAGAAGTAATTTCGCCGGTTCGGCCAGCCGGTGCCGCCCTAGCGGCGAGAAGCACCGAACCGCTGTGCCGTGCCCTATAACGAGTCATTTACGGAGAATTTCAATGGCTGCAAAAGATGTGATTTTCGGCGCGGATGCCCGCGCCCGTATGGTCGAAGGCGTGAACATCCTGGCCAACGCCGTCAAAACCACGCTGGGCCCGAAAGGCCGCAACGTGGTGCTCGAGCGCTCGTTTGGCGCCCCCACCGTGACCAAGGACGGTGTGTCGGTGGCCAAGGAAATCGAGCTCAAGGACAAGCTGCAGAACATGGGCGCGCAAATGGTCAAGGAAGTCGCGTCCAAGACCTCTGACAACGCCGGTGACGGCACCACCACCGCCACGGTGCTGGCGCAGTCCATCGTGCGCGAGGGCATGAAGTACGTCACCGCCGGGATGAACCCGATGGACCTCAAGCGCGGCATCGACAAGGCCGTGGCCGCGCTGGTCGAAGAGCTGAAAAAAGCCTCCAAGCCCTGCTCCAGCTCGAAGGAAATCGCGCAGGTCGGTGCCATTTCGGCCAATAGCGATGCGTCGATCGGCAAGATCATCGCCGACGCCATGGACAAGGTGGGCAAGGAAGGCGTGATCACCGTCGAAGACGGCAAGAGCCTGGAAAACGAGCTGGATGTCGTCGAGGGCATGCAGTTCGACCGCGGCTATCTGTCGCCGTACTTCATCAACAACCAGGACAAGCAAGTCGCCGTGCTGGAGAACCCGTACGTGCTGCTGCACGACAAAAAAATCTCCAACATCCGCGACCTGCTGCCGGCGCTGGAGCAGGTGGCCAAGGCCAGCCGTCCGCTGCTGATCATCGCTGAAGACGTCGAAGGCGAGGCGCTGGCCACCCTGGTGGTCAACAGCATCCGCGGCATCCTCAAGACCGTCGCGGTCAAGGCCCCGGGCTTTGGCGACCGGCGCAAGGCCATGCTCGAAGACATCGCCATCCTCACCGGCGGCAAGGTGATCGCCGAAGAAGTCGGGCTGACGCTGGAGAAGGTCACGCTGGCCGATCTGGGTCAGGCCAAGCGCATCGAAGTGGCCAAGGAAAACACCATCATCATCGATGGGGCTGGCAATGCCGCCGACATCGAGGCGCGCGTCAAGCAGATCCGCGTGCAGATCGAGGAAGCCACCTCCGACTACGACCGTGAGAAGCTGCAGGAACGCGTGGCCAAACTGGCTGGCGGCGTGGCGGTGATCAAGGTCGGTGCCGCCACCGAAGTGGAGATGAAAGAGAAGAAAGCCCGCGTCGAAGACGCGCTGCACGCCACCCGTGCCGCGGTGGAAGAGGGCATCGTCGCCGGGGGGGGCGTGGCGCTGCTGCGCGCACGTCAGGCCGTGGGCGAGATCAAGGGCGAGAACCACGACCAGGACGCCGGCATCAAGATCGTGCTGCGCGCCATCGAGCAGCCGCTGCGTGAAATCGTCGCCAACGCCGGCGGCGAGCCCAGCGTGGTGATCAACAAGGTGCTCGAAGGCAAGGGCAACTTCGGCTTCAACGCCGCCAACGACACCTACGGCGACATGCTCGAAATGGGCATTCTCGACCCGACCAAGGTCACCCGCACCGCGCTGCAAAACGCCGCCTCGGTTGCCGGGCTGATGCTCACCACCGAGTGCATGGTCGCCGAAGCGCCCAAGGAGGAAGCCCCGGCGCCGGCCGCCGGCGGCGGCATGGGCGGCATGGGCATGGACATGTAAGTCCATCAGTCCGTCGCCGTTGCCTGGACTCCCATCCCGCCGCGCGCTGCGGCGGGGGGCATCGCTGGCCGAACCCGCCATCCGCTTCCGGATGGCGGGTTTTTTTATTTCAGCGCAACACGGCGGCTCATCGAATTTCAAAAAATCCCCGGTAGGATGCAGACAAACAGCCGAAAGGGGGGGAGATGTCCCGTTATTGCACGCGATGCGGTGCACAAAACAGCGATACTG
>DDOT01000025.1:0-3359 GCA_002341815.1 Thiobacillus sp. UBA2487
TGTCGGTCAGTCAGCAAATCGATCAGGTTTTTGGGGTGTGCCGGACAAATTGCCGCAACCGCACGCCAGATAGCATGAGTGCTGAAAAATAGCTCACAATACCAATGACGACCAAACCGGCCAGACGCAGGGCACGCCAATGAAACGGGCCATGCAACCACGGTTGTGCATCGCCGGCCAATTGCCATAACAACACCGACATCAAGGCGGTTGCAAACAGGGCTTGCAATAAAAAGCGTAGCCAACCCGGTTGAGGTTGATAAATCCGTTGTTTGCGCAGGTGGTATAACAGGACGCTGGCATTGATACAGGCGCCAAGACCAATGGCAAGCGCCAAACCGGCTACGCCAAGCGGTTTGATGAATATCAGATTCATTATTTGGGTAACCAGTAAAGTCATGATGGCGATCTTGACGGGGGTTTTGATATTTTGTCGGGCATAGAAGCCGGGCGCCAAAATTTTGACCATGATCAATCCCAGCAACCCCAAGCTGTAGGCGATCAGGGCGTGTTGTGTCATCGTGGCATCATGTGCGGTGAAATGGCCATAGACAAACAGTGTGCCGGTGAGCGGAATGGACAATACAGCCAGTCCTGCTGCTGACGGTAGTGCCAGCATAAGTGTTAAGCGCAGTCCCCAATCCAGTGTGGCCGAGTATTGGTCGGTGTCGTTGTCGGCATAGTGACGGGACAGGCCGGGCAATAAAATCGTACCCAGAGCGACCCCGAGGATGCCGGTGGGAAATTCCATCAGACGGTCTGCGTAATACAGCCAGGAGACGCTGCCGGTTGCCAGAAATGATGCGAAAATGGTGTTGATCAGCAGTGAGAGTTGCGAAATGGAGACGCCGAATACGGCTGGCCCCATCTGCCGAACGATACGGCCCACGCCTTCATCATGACGGCTGAAGCGCAGACGCGGCAGCATGCCGATTTTTTTAAGTGCCGGGTATTGCAACGCCAATTGTAGTATGCCACCCAGCATTACGCCCCACGCCAGCGCCATTGCCGGTGGATGGCAATACGGGGCCAGCCATACGGCAGCGCCGATAAGCGACAGGTTAAATAAGACAGGGGTAAACGCCGGAATGCTGAAATGGCTCCATGTGTTGAGGATGCCGCCCGCCAACGATACCAGTGAAATCAGCAGAATATAAGGAAATGTAATGCGCAGCATGTGCGTGGTAACGGCAAAGCGCTGTGGATCGTCAATAAAACCCGCTGCGCTGGCCCACACAATGGCGGGTGCCGCTAATATGCCGAGTGCGGTGACGGTGACCAGCACAATGACCAACCACGTGGTGACGTGATCAATCAGTAAATGGGTGTCAGTGTCGCCACGGCGGTTTTTGTATTCAGCCAGAATCGGCACAAACGCTTGCGAAAATGCCCCTTCGGCAAACAGGCGGCGCATCAGGTTGGGGATTTTCAGGGCGATGAAGAATGCATCGGTGTAAAGGCTGGCGCCAAAGGTTCGCGCGACGATGGTGTCGCGGATAAAGCCGAAAATGCGCGACAGCAACGTCAGGCTGCTGACACGGGCGAGGGCTTTCAACAGGTTCATGGTGTTTGTTCAGTCAGCGTCATGGATCGGGTTAGCGCGCTTCGAGTTTGGCATAGGCCATGGCCAGCCATTTTGTGCCGTGGGCTGCGCCAAACTTCACCTGCACACGCAAGTCATTGCCCATGCCGGCCACGGCCAGAATGACGCCATCGCCAAATTTGGCATGGTATACCGTTAACCCGACGCGCCAAGGTGATGCGCTTGCCTTATGGGCGGTAAGCGCGACCGCAGCGACTGGTGTGCTGTTGGATGCCAGCGTGGTCTGGCTGAATGAACGCATTTGACGCGGGCGCACATCCACACGCAGGTGATCGGGAATTTCTGCCAGAAAGCGTGAGGCGATGCCATACCGTTCTCGACCATGCAGCATGCGTCGACCGGCATAGGTCATGAATAACTGTTTGCGCGCACGCGTGATGGCAACATACATTAACCGGCGTTCTTCTTCAATGCCCCGGCTTTCAGTCATGGATTGTTCGCTGGGAAACAAGCCTTCTTCCAAGCCTGTTAAAAATACGATGTCAAATTCCAAGCCTTTGGCGGCATGGATGGTCATGAGTTGCAAGGCATCTTCTCCGGCATTGGCCTGGTGATTGCCGGCCTCTAAACTGGCCAGTGCCAGAAAATCCGCCAAATGGTTGTCGGGAGCATGCTCGGCGGCAGACTCACGCTCGAACAGATGGCCGGCATTGACCAGTTCGTCCAGATTTTCCAGTCGATCCTGGTTGTCCGGTTCGTTGCGATAAAACGGTTTGATGCCACTGAACTCAACAACATGGGCGATGCAGTCCGGCAGTGACATGGCACGGGTTTCTTCGCGCAAGCGTTGAATCAATTGCACGAAAGCGGCAACGCCGCGTTCGGTCGATTTTCCCACCGGTTGCTGCAGGCAAACCCGCCACAAGCTGGATTGCTGCGCTTGCGCTGATTCGGTCAGTTGTTCCAGACTCTTTGCACCAATGCCACGGGCCGGAAAGTTGATCACCCGCAGCAGCGAGCTGTCGTCGTCCGGATTAACCAGTAAACGCAAATAAGCCAGGGTGTGTTTGATTTCCTGCCGTTCAAAGAAGCGCAGGCCGCCGTAAACGCGGTACGCAATGCCGGCGGCGAAAAGGGTGTGCTCCAGTTCTCGTGATTGGGCGTTCGATCGGTAGAGAATGGCCATGTCCGACAAACGATGACCCTCGGCGTGTTGCTGGCGAGCTTGTTCGCATACCCACGCAGCTTCTTCGCGGTCGCTTTCGGCCATAAAAACCCGAATCGGCTCGCCTTGGCCGGCATCGGTCCATAGTTGTTTGCCCAAGCGGTGCGGGTTGCGACTGATCAGTGCGTTGGCCGCATCCAGAATTGCACCATGACTACGATAATTTTGTTCGAGGCGAATCAACCGGTCACCGGCAAAATCGCGCTGAAATTCTTGCATGTTGCCGGTGTGTGCACCTCGAAATGCGTAAATGGATTGATCATCATCACCGACAGCCATCAGGGTGGTGTGCGGGCCGGCAAACAGTTTCAGCCAGCGGTATTGCAGGCGGTTGGTGTCTTGAAACTCATCGATCAGAACATGCTGAAAGCGTTCTTGATAATGTTGACGCAAGTGGTCCTGGTTGCTCAACAGTTCATAGCTGCGCAATAACAGTTCGGCAAAATCGACCACGCCTTCGCGTTGGCACTGCTCGTCATACGCGGCATAAATATCGACCAGCTTGCGGTTATAGGGGTCGTAGGCTTCCGTTTGATTGGCGCGCAGGCCGTTTTCTTTGTTCTGGTTGATGAAGGCTTGTACCTTGCGCGG
>DDOT01000025.1:3395-3859 GCA_002341815.1 Thiobacillus sp. UBA2487
AGAATTTGAAACAAGCGCGGCAAACCGGCGGCGGTATGATGGGTTCTTAGCAGTCGGTTAGATAATCCGTGAAAGGTACCTATCCACAAATCGCGAGGGGTGCTGGGCAACATGCCGGCTAAACGGGTCAGCATTTCCTTGGCGGCTTTGTTGGTGAATGTTACCGCCAGAATGCTGGACGCCGGCACCTGTTCGCGGGTCACCAGCCAGGCAATTCGGGTGGTCAGCACTCGGGTTTTACCGCTGCCGGCACCGGCCAGAATCAATGCGGATTGATGGGGCAGGGTGACGGCAGCGCGTTGTTCGGAATTAAGACCGTCGATCAAAGTGGNNCATGTTACACTTTCAGCATCTGCGATGGATGAAAAAGGAGACATTATAATGGTTAAAGAGATGGGATGTTTTATCAAAGAGGCCCGTAGCCATATTGATGAATGGGATGCCGAAACCGCGCAGGAAAAATG
>DDOT01000025.1:3873-4083 GCA_002341815.1 Thiobacillus sp. UBA2487
ATGGTGGTGGATGTGCGAGAAGCAGACGAATTTGCGCAAGGCCATATTCCCGGCTCGATCAATATTCCGCGCGGATTGATTGAGGCGGCAGCGGATGTGCGGCCCAATCACTATCGTCATGCGCAATTGGTTGATGCGCGCCACAAGCCGGTATTGTTGGTTTGTCAGGCCGGTGGACGTTCGGCCATGGCGACTTGGGTATTGCAACAG
>DDOT01000138.1:0-6815 GCA_002341815.1 Thiobacillus sp. UBA2487
GGAGCACCTCTGTGCTCTATCTTCATCCTCCATGCGGTATTCGGGCATCTTCGGATGCCCACTTTTTTGTGGGTCACTTCGACAGCACCCCATGCACCGAGTACAATTCGCTTCCAGTCTATTAATGGAATTTTGCTGTGATTCAACTGCAACAAGTCAGCCTGTCGCGTGGTGCAAAACCCCTGTTTGAAAACGCCAGCCTTAGCATCTTTCCCGGGCAAAAGGCCGGGGTAACCGGCGCGAACGGCAGTGGGAAATCCAGTTTGTTTGCCTTGCTGCGCGGCTTGCTGTTGCCGGAGCGCGGTCAGATCGACTTCCCGGCCAGTTGGCAAATCGCCCATGTTGCTCAAGAAACCCCAGCCCTGCCAGAACCCGCCCTTGAATTTGTCATGGATGGTGACGAACCGATGCGCACGCTTGAACGCAGCATTGCACTGGCTGAACAACAAGATTCTCTGCATCTGGGTGAATTGCATGCGCAATTTGCCAGTATCGGTGGATATAGCGCGCGCGCCAAAGCCGGCAGCTTGCTCAATGGATTGGGTTTTAGTTCGCAAGCGCAAACCATGCCGGTGGCCAGTTTTTCAGGTGGTTGGCGAATGCGCCTGAATTTGGCGCGGGCACTCATGTGTCGCTCGGATTTGCTGCTGCTGGATGAGCCCACCAATCACCTCGACCTGGAAGCCATTCTCTGGCTGGAAGAGTGGTTGATACACTATCCCGGCACCTTGCTACTGGTATCGCATGATCGTGATTTTCTGGATAGCGTAACCACACATACCCTGCACATTGAACATCAAGCATTGCGGCTTTACAGCGGCAATTACTCCGCGTTTGAAATCATCCGGGCCGAACAACTGGCCCACCAGCAAAGTTTGCGTGAGCGACAAGAACGCCAGCGTGCGCACCTGGAATCTTTCATTGAACGTTTTCGTGCCAAAGCCACCAAAGCACGCCAAGCGCAAAGCCGTATCAAAGCGCTTGCCAAAATGGGCAGTGTGGCCGCTGCTTATGCGGACAGCCCGTTTGAGTTTTCTTTTCTTGCAGCAACACATGCGCCAGACCCTCTGCTCACACTGAGCAACATCCAATGCGGCTATTCTGCTGACCAGCCCATTTTGCATAACGTCACACTATCGCTGCGCAGTGGTGATCGGCTGGGTATTTTGGGCAGCAATGGCAGTGGAAAATCCACCTTGGTTAAATTGTTGGCCGGTGTTTTGCCCCCTATGACCGGTGAACGTGTTGCTGGCCAAGGCTTGCGCATTGGTTATTTTGCTCAACACCAGCTTGAGCAACTCGATCCGGATGGTTCTCCACTGCAACATGTGCTGCGTTTGTCACCGGACACACCAGAACATGCGCTACGCGATTATCTTGGCGGCTTTAATTTTCGTGGCGATATGGCGCTGCAAGCATGCGCCCATTTTTCCGGTGGTGAAAAAACCCGGCTTGCCTTGGCTTTGTTGATCTGGCAACGCCCCAACCTGATTTTAATGGATGAGCCGACCAACCATTTGGACATGGACATGCGTCAAGCGCTCGAACAAGCCTTGCAAGGTTATGCTGGCGCGATGGTGTTGATTTCTCATGATCGTGCACTGCTTGAAAGCACTTGCGATCAGTTTATATTGGTTAATAGCGGTTCGGTCACCCCATTTGATGGCGACCTTGACGATTATCGCCGCTTCATCCGGCAAGAAACAGCACCGGCCGTTATCACCGCCAAACCGTCCGTTGGCAAAGAAGAGCACAGCCGACGACGCCAGCAAGAGGCCGAACAGCGCAAACTCAGCAAAATGGTCGCCAAACTGGAAAACGACATCAATCAATACAATACTGAATTGATGGCACTCGACCATCAACTGGCCAACCCGGATTTGTATGTCAACCCGACGCAAAACCCGGAATTACAAGCCTTGCTGACCAAACAAACACGACTGAAAGCCGCGCTTGAACAAGCCGAAACCGACTGGCTGAGCGCGCACGATACGCTGTCAGCCACCACTGATGGGTAACCACCCGGACAAATACGAATCACATCTGCGTTAATGCGTATACCCAAAGCCCGATACCGGATATGCTGCTCAGCGCTGCAACCACAATTAGCCATGAGCGTTGGGTTAACGCGGTAATAGACGCCAGCGCCACTGAAATCTGAAACATAATCATAGCCATGGACAATAAATTATGCGGCGCATCCAGTCGGGTTACTTCTTGATTGGCTTTGGCAGAATCATTATCAAACTTCTCGGCAATGGCTTTGATATCTTCTTTTTGTTTTTTGTATTTGACTATTTGCGCGTCAAACGGCTGCTGTTTATCTGCCGGCGACAACACCTTGGCTAATTCCATCAAATGCATTTTGGTACTAACCGACTGATAATAATTCCATTGATCGGTGGCATGCGCTTTCATTAACACGGCATCATTTTTTTGCAACAACACATCGTCCATCAACCGGTTGGTTTGATAACCCAACACCGCACCCAAAGCTGCCAACAAGGCGGTAAACAACGCCACCCACTGGCTCAACTTGTCCGAACCGTGGTGTGCATGATGAACATGAATACCTGAATCTCCGCTCATATCATACGATCCTTCATTACAAAAAACCTATTTTCTCATCTTGTTATGACAAACACATCACACATAAATCAAACCAGCCGGTCAGCGGCGTCTCAGACCGGTGCGTGACCGGCTAGTGGACAGGTCTCAGCCACGTCGCCCAACTCAATCTGCAAGGTGACATGCTGAATTTGAAAACGCGACGCCATCTCGTCAGCGACCCGATTCAAAAATGCATCGCCCGGATGACCGGCCGGCGTCACCAAATGCGCTGTCAATGCATTTTCTGTGGTGCTCATCGCCCACACATGCAAATCATGCACCGTGGCTACTTGAGTCAAACGCTCTAAATAAGCGCGTACGGCCATCGGATCAATTTTTTCCGGCACGGCTTGTAAAGCCAGTTGTACAGACTCGCGAAACAGCCCCCATGTGCCGACCAAAATCAATACAGCCACCAGCAAACTGATAGCGGGATCAAGCCACAACCAACCCGTGCGCATGACCAACCAACCACCCAGCGCCACCCCGAGCGACACCACAGCATCGGACGCCATATGCAGAAATGCACCTTTTTGATTTAAATCATGCGTGTGTCCGCGCATAAGCAGCAACGCTGACGAAACGTTAACAACCACCCCAACCAAGGCAACCGCCATGGTCACTTCACCGTCGACCGGTTGCGGAGCAACCAGACGCAACACGGCTTCCCAACCTACCCCGCCTACCGCTACCATCAACAACATGGCATTGGCCAACGCAGCCAGAATTGTTGAGCCGCGCATGCCATAAGTAAAACGTGGGGTAGGCGTACGCCGCACCAGCACGGCGGCCATCCAGGCTGCAACCAATCCCAGCACATCACCAAAATTATGGCCGGCATCTGCTAACAACGACAGGGAATCTGCGCGCGTGCCATACCACACCTCCAACACGACAAACGCCAAATTCAAGACCATTACCACGGCGAAACGATGATTGCCTTGCACATCCTCGGGAGAAAAATGGTGATGATGGTGATTATCGTGGTGGTGGTCATGTTGATCATGCATGGCATGTACATGGTCGTCNNCCGGATGACGGTCATGATTGTGTCGACCTTGCGTCTGGTTGCAATCATGATGATGGGCGTGATCATCGTGATGATGACGATCTGGCAAGACAATACCTCCACGGATAATCAAATAACAGTACCGGAATTATACCGTGAACCATCTGATATTTTCATCAATTAACACGCTTGTTTCGCCGATCTGTTTGACATCGCAGTCTTTGGNNGCATCTTTACGGGCTTGCGGTATTACTGACATAGTGCGACTCCTGCCCCAAGGTTGATTAGAATCCCTAAACAGGGTTCTTCTCAACTATCCTGACATAGGGGGCGGCCTGCCTTGCGCCGCGTGGAAGCGTTGATCGGGTTAAGCGTTCAGTACTGCAGATGCAAACGCACTGCAAACACGTTGATTGGCCCACGATCGGCATTGTAGGCCGGGTTTTGCACATACTGGTAATCGGCAGTCAGGGTTGCAAACGACAATGCATGCCATGCGTAATAAAATTCGCCAATTTGCTCCGTCGCGTAGTTGGGCAGCTTTCCATCCCCCACCAATACACCGAGACCACCATCATTAAAGTAGGTGCGGGCCGCTGAAGAAATACCGTTTACCACCAGCGCAACACCTACCGTATCATCTGGTCGCGACCAAGCAGCACCTTGCAAGGAAGCCCCAACCTCCGCAGATTGGTTGATATCAGTGAATTCATAGGTTTCTTGATTGCCATTATTGGCGCTCAGACGCGCAAATACGCCAATATCCTGGCTGATGGCCTGCTCCAGATTGATGGCTGCACCCGGGCGTGACGCATAGCGCCTGACCAAAGCAGTGGATGGCGCCATACCACTGACCGCTCCGCCCGATGCTTGCCACAATGCCACCGCATCGTTGTAACTTCCCATGCGGCCACGGTTATCAAACACCAAAAAACGGATTTTCCCCGGCTGATCGCGCAACTGATAGCGGCGCTCCAACTCGGTGACCAACTCAAACTGGCTGAAACGTTGGGTCAGTTTTTCGGCATTGGGCACTTCTGAAAGATCAAACACCCCGCCGCGCAAGGTCCAGTTGGATTGTGTCCACTCGACGGCTGCGCCATAGGTGTACCCCCAAGCATCGGCTGCATAATCAAAAGCGCCGGCATCCACCACGCTCCAGTTCAAAAAATCGGCTCGCGGATNNATGCGCATAGGTATTGTTGTCAAAAATATCGGTCACCGCAAACTTGCCAATGGTCAGCGTGACATTATCAACAGCGCGTTGCCCTGCCAACTGGTTGGCCGCCCCATCTACCTGTTGCGTTGTTTCACCCAGGGCAAACACTTTGCGATAAAACAAACGAGGCGTTCGATAATACGGATTAACCGCCCCCACTTTATACGCTTCCCCACTGGAGAATCCGGCGATACCAAGCGTATCGCTCAAACCAAAGCCCTGGTCAAACTCGGCATTGATCCAGATTTCACTGTCTGACGATACGCGATAGCCGGCATACAACGTCACATCATTGGTTTGCTGACCTTCATTACCAGCAAACATGCTGTTTGCCCCACTGTAAGGCGCAGAAAAAGCCGGGTGCCATTGATAGGTGTTGGTAAATTGGCCATGCATGGCCCAGTCTTGCGTTGTTGACTGCGTATCGCCCCCCCCTGCAGCCAACATATCATCAGCCCTGACGTTAACGGTCAGAAAGCCAGCCATGATCAACATCATTCCATTGATTATTTTTTTATAGCGCATGAATTACCCTGAGCAGTTCTTGAGAGGACTTTACGACAATCAGATGACAATTTAATGAAAATGTAATGATAATGATTATCGTTTGACTAGTAAAGCAGAATCTATCCTGAACGATTCATTAGTTTGCTTGTCGGCCTGCCTTTTTCATGACTTTGCGTGATGGTCACACAAGATTTTCTTACAGGGTGGATTAGGAAGCGTGCCGTCGATATTCTTACGCCCGATTGAATAAAAATTTACCCGCTGACGCGGGTAAATTTTTAGGAATAAATCAACGCTGGTCGGTGATCTGCCAAATCAATCCCAACTCAACGCGCCACCGGTTTGATACTCGGTCACCCGCGTTTCAAAGAAATTCTTTTCTTTTTTCAAATCAATCATTTCACTCATCCACGGAAACGGATTGTTGGCATTGTCATACAACTCTTCCAAACCGATTTGCTGACAGCGCCGATTAGCGACAAAACGCAAGTATTCCTTGAACATGGCAGCGTTGAGCCCCAGCACACCGCGCGGCATGGTGTCTTCGGCATAACGGTATTCAAGTTCAACACCACGACGCATCAGTCCACGAATTTCTTCGCGGAATTCGGCAGTCCATAGCTGCGGATTTTCCAGCTTAATGGTATTGATCAAGTCGATGCCAAAATTACAATGCATTGATTCATCGCGCAAAATATACTGATATTGCTCAGCCGCACCCGTCATTTTGTTTTGACGACCAAGTGCCAGAATCTGGACAAACCCGACATAAAAGAACAAGCCTTCCATAATGCAGGCAAATACAATCAGTGATTTAAGCAAACGCTGATCATTTTCATGCGTACCGGTTGTGAACGCCGGATCGGTTAAGGTATTAATGAACGGAATCAGAAACTCGTCTTTATCACGAATGCTTTGAATTTCATGGTATGCATTAAAGACCTCTCCCTCATCCAGTGCCAGGCTTTCAACAATATATTGATAGGCATGGGTATGAATCGCCTCTTCAAATCCTTGGCGTAACAGATACTGGCGACATTCCGGTGCTGTTATATGCCGATAGGTGCCCAGCACAATATTGTTGGCCGCCAGACTGTCTGCCGTGGTGAAAAAACCCAAATTACGCCGCACGATACGGCGCTCATCTTCGGTTAATGCCGTTGTATCTTTCCATTGAGCAATATCCCGACTCATGTTGATTTCTTGCGGCATCCAATGATTGGCGCAGGCCGCCAAATACTTTTCCCATGCCCATTTATACTTGAATGGCACCAATTGATTCACATCGGCCATGCCATTAATCACACGTTTGTCCTCCGCCCGAACGCGTTGCAAGCTGGCATCAGTCTCGTCATCGGACAGTCGGCCAAGCGGTTCGGCATGTTGGGTCTTTTGGGTAACGGGTGTATCTTCAAAACTGAGCATCATCATACATACTCCAAATAGTTCGGTTAGTACCGAACGAAAATA
>DDOT01000138.1:6856-7028 GCA_002341815.1 Thiobacillus sp. UBA2487
TAACGGCGGTAGTACCGAATGAAAATAATAACGACAAGTGCCGGATGGTCCATATCGCCGGTCAGCACCGTTTGTCACAAATCATTCGGCCACCACCAAATTAAAACCTACAAATTACATTCAAAAAGAATCATATCATTTTGATCTATTGACATGATTCGCATGTCGGGTC
>DDOT01000138.1:7120-7622 GCA_002341815.1 Thiobacillus sp. UBA2487
TAGCGCCCAAGGTACGCAGGTAGTAAGTGGTTTTCAAGCCACGCAACCATGCCAACTTGTAGGTTTCATCCAGTTTTTTACCGGATGCGCCCGCCAGATAAATATTCAGACTTTGCGCCTGATCGATCCACTTTTGTCGGCGTGATGCGCATTCAACCAGCCAATGTGCATCAATTTCAAACGCGGTCGCATACAACTGGCGCAATTCAGCAGGAATGCGATCAATCCGCGCCAATGAACCATCAAAATACTTGATGTCGCCCACCATGACCTCATCCCACAGGTTAAGGGCTTTCAGATCGCGTACNNAGATATTCATTGGTCATGGTGAATTCACCCGACAAATTCGATTTTACGTAAATATTCTGATAGGCCGGTTCGATACTGGCCGAAACGCCCACAATATTGGAAATGGTTGCCGTAGGGGCAATCGCCACGCAATTCGAGTTGCGCATGCCATGCTCGCGAATACGGACCCGTAACGCATCCCAATCCATGCGGC
>DDOT01000138.1:7672-7895 GCA_002341815.1 Thiobacillus sp. UBA2487
AATGCCACGATCCCATAATGAACCGGTGAAGGACGAATAACGGCCTCGTTCGGCAGCCAGTTCGGTAGACGCCCAATACGCATAGTAGCAGACAGCTTCCATGGATTGATCAGCGAATTCAACAGCGGCTTGAGATGCATACGGGGTGCGCATTTGATACAGCGCTTCCTGAAACCCCATAATACCCAAGCCAACCGGACGGTGCTTGTAATTGGCGTTGCGG
>DDOT01000063.1 GCA_002341815.1 Thiobacillus sp. UBA2487
TTGATTGGTTATGTACTGTTGGGGCAGAAACAAGCAGCTCCCGATATTGTGGGTAAAGACATTGCAGGTCGGCCTTTTTCGTTGGCGCAGTGGCGCGGACATCCCGTGTATATCGACTTCTGGGCAACCAGTTGCCCGGGTTGCGTAGCCGAAATGCCACGTTTGGCAGCGCTTTATCAGCGCTATCACGCGCAAGGATTTGAATTGGTGGCCGTGGCGACCAGTGATGATGACGCCAATGCGGTCAGTCGCTTTGCCAGCGAGCATCGGTTGCCGTTTACCGTGGTGGTGGATGGTAGTGGTGCCATGGCACATGCCTTCGGCGATGTGCGCTTAACGCCAACTGCCTGGTTGATCGACAAAAACGGTAATATTGTGCAGCAATATATCGGTGATCCCGATTTTGCGGCCCTGGGTAAATTGATTGTGGCCAACCTGCCTGGTTGATGTTTCCCCACGTGCTTGGCACAACACAACCGTTGCGAGCCACTCATCCGATCTGTTCATAAATTTACGCACGCCATGAAAAGATCGGGCTAATGGCTGTTGACAAGCGGTGTAACGAGTTTTTCCAGTCTGCCATAATAAACCTGCCCGTTAATGCTTTCGCGCAGGTGGCCTTGTCGGTCCAGCAAGAACGAGGTGGGAAGCTGATGGATGGGGCCGAACGCCTGTTGGGTGGCGGCATCAGCCATGCCGGCGGTAAAGGTATAGCCGTGGCTGGCTAACCAGTCACGGGCTTTGGCCGGATTGTCATCCATGGACAGGCTGATCACGGTAAAGCCACGCGCGTGCCAGTCATGATCAAACGAACGGATTTCCGGCATCTCCTTGATGCAATACGGGCACCAAGTGGCCCAAACGTTGATCAATACCACTTGTCCGCGCAAACTGGATAAAGGGATGTTGCGTCCGTCCAGCAAATGTAAGGTAATATTCGGCACCGGACGGTTGGACGGTGTCATGTTGGCCAAGGGGTGAAACCATAACCAGATAATGGCCACCAACAGCAGTGCCGTGACCGGGCTGGGGACCAATCGCTTGATGAACGGATGGCGCGCAAGTAACTGAATGATGGGGTGGGTATGTTTTTGTGGATTAAGTGGCTGCATATCGTGTTTGTGATCAGTTGGTTTGCCGGACTGTTTTATTTGCCTCGGCTGTTTGTGAATCATGCCATGGTTTCTGATGCAGCGACCATGGCGCAGTTCAAATTAATGGAGCGCAAATTGTACCGCTTCATGACCCCATTGGGGGTGCTGGCGCTGGTGTTTGGTACTTGGTTGTGGTTAGGCTACGGGTTTTCGGGGTTGTGGTTACACATCAAGTTGGCGCTGGTGTTGGTGTTGGTAATGTATCACCTGTATTGCGGTCATTTGGTGCGGGTGTTTGCTGAGGATCGCAATACCCGCAGCCATGTGTTTTATCGGTATTTCAATGAAATCCCCGTGCTGATTTTGTTCGCGGTGGTTTGGTTAGTGGTGATGCAACCATGAAAACAGAACAATTTTTTGCCACTTGTCCGCGTGGACTGGAGGCCCTGTTGTCCGACGAACTGCGTGAACTGGGGGCGCAACAAATCAGCCCAACGCACGGTGGCGTAGGGTTTACCGGCGCATTTGCGTTGTGCTATCGCGTTAATTTGCACTCGCGCTTGGCCAGTCGGGTGCTGTTGCGGGTGGGTGGTGGTGGGTATGTTGACGAACAGGATATTTATGACGGTACGTTGTCATTTGATTGGCCGTCGATGTTTCGGGTGGACCAAACCTTCATGATTCGGGTCACCGCCACCCGCTGTCCACTGCACAGCCTTGAATTTGTCACCTTGCGGATTAAAGACGCGGTGTGCGACCGTTTTCGTGACGCTACCGGCGAGCGTCCCAGCATTGATACCCGCGAACCGGATGTGCGTATACACGCCTGGATTACCGAAGACACCTGCACGCTGTATCTGGATACCTCTGGCGCATCGCTCTACAAGCGCGGTCTCCGCAAACAAGCGGGTATTGCCCCGTTAAATGAGAATCTGGCGGCCGGGCTGCTCAAAATGGCGGGTTGGCAACCCGGTACCCCATTGTTTGATCCGATGTGTGGCAGCGGCACGATTTTGCTGGAAGCGACTTTAATGGCGTTGAACATCGCACCGGGCAGTTTTCGTGAATTCGGTTTTCAGAATCTGGTATGGTTCGATGCCGATGCATGGCAAGCGGAACGCGCGGCTGCCGAAGCGGCACGTATGCCGGTTAGCCCGCAAGCCATTTATGGCCGGGATTTGTTTGGACGTTCCCTGAAAGATGCTGAAACCAACTTCGCCTGTGCCGGCTTGCTGGATGCGGTGAGTCTGACACAAGGCAATGTGCTGGAATCGCCCGCGCCAGCCGGCGCAGGGTTGATTGTCACCAATCCGCCTTACGGCGTGCGCATTGGCGAACAAGCTGAATTGGCAGCGTTCTATCCCGAGCTGGGGCATTGGCTTAAACGGCAATGCGCTGGCTGGACCGCTTATATTTTGTCGGCCGACATGAATTTGCCCAAACTGATTCGTCTGCAAGCCAGCAAACGTACGCCCTTGTACAATGGCGCACTCGAATGCCGCGTGTTTGAATACCGGATCGTCGCGGGATCTGCGCGGCGTTAGCCGGTCGTCGTTCCGGTTAAGATATGCACCGCCTCACGGTATTTGGCGGCGGTCTTTTCAATAATCGCAACAGGCAATGCGGGGGCGGGTGGCTGTTTGTTCCAACCAGACGTTTCCAGCCAGTCGCGCACAAACTGTTTATCGAAACTGGGCGGATTTTGACCGGGTTGGTATTGGTCGAGCGGCCAAAAGCGCGATGAATCGGGGGTTAATACCTCGTCAATCAAATGCAGATTGCCATCGGCATCCAAACCGAATTCAAACTTGGTATCGGCGATGATAATGCCACGGGTTAAGGCGTAAGCAGCGGCAGTGGTATACAGCAGCAAACTGGCATCGCGCACTTGGTTGGCTAATGGTTCACCGAGCAGTTGACAAGTGTCGGCAAAGCTGATGTTTTCGTCATGCTCACCGACTGCCGCTTTGGTAGACGGCGTGAAAATCGCTTCCGGCAAACGGTCGGCCAGGCGCAAGCCGGCCGGCAGGTCAATGCCGCAAATGCGTTGGGTGAGTTGGTATTCCTTCCAACCCGAACCTACCAGATAGCCGCGTACCACCGCTTCAACCGGCAAGGGCTTCAATCGTTTCACCACGAGCGAACGCCCCGATACTTGTGCAATTTCGTTCGCTTCAACCACGCTTTCCGGGCGATCACCGGTTAAGTGATTGGGTAGCAATGCACCCAGTTTGTCGAACCAGAACAACGACAACTCGGTGAGCATTTTCCCTTTGTCAGGAATCGGGGTTGGTAAAATAACATCAAAAGCGGATAAACGGTCGGTGGCCACCATGAGCAAGCGCCGGTCGTCAATGGCATATAAATCACGCACCTTACCGCGTGAGATCAAGGGGAGCGAGTGGATATGCGTTTCGGAGATGGGGGTGCTCATGGTCTGTGATTTAAGATTAAACAAGTTGGAATTATAC
>DDOT01000133.1 GCA_002341815.1 Thiobacillus sp. UBA2487
TATCTTCAAAAACACCACCAATACCTCCTACCTGAACACCTTGGCCCCGTTCAAAAACATGACGGTTGGTATGGGCGGGCGCCTTGCGATTCCGTTGAATGAAAAAGACACCATGAGCTTGGGCCTGGCGGTTGAACGCACCCATATCGATGCGTATGCCGGCGTCAGTCCACCGCAATATGTCAACTTTGTGCAGCAATATGGCAGTTACAACAACGTGCTGCGCAGCACGTGGGGATGGGCGCGCGATACCCGCGACAGTTTGATTTGGCCAACCAAGGGCATGTTAAATCGAATTTATGGCGAAATCGGTTTGCCGCCGGGCAGTTTGAAATATTATAAAGTCTCCTATCAACAACAATGGTTTAAATCGATAACCAAAAATGTTGTCATCGAACTGAATGGCGAGTTGGGCGATGGCGGCGGATATGGCGGGCAAGGACTGCCATTCTTTAACAACTTCTACGCGGGTGGCGTCAACGATGTGCGGGGTTATGATATCTCCACCATTGGTCCCAAGTATTATGACCCGAATTATGGGCAATATATCGCCACAGGCGGTACCAAACGCATTGTGGGCAATGCCGAACTGCTGTTCCCGATGCCCGGCATGTCGGATAACCACCAAGTGCGCTTGAGCACGTTCGTCGACATGGGTGATATTTTAGGGCCCGGAGGCGAAAACTTTTCCTCCCAACCAATGCGATTTTCCACAGGGGTAGCCCTCAACTGGATCTCGCCGGTGGGACCGCTCAAGTTCAGCCTGGCGCATGCGCTTAATCCGCAAGCGTATGACGTTACTGCGCCGTTCCAGTTTACGTTGGGTCAAGTATTCTAACCATAAGGAAAACGACATGTTGCGCGGCATTCTTGCCTTTTTGCTTTTGTTTTGCCTGTGGCCGGCACACGCCGATGGAAAACTCGGTTTTGTGAATACAGATCGGGTGTTTCGGGAGGCGCCAATCGCCTTGGCGGCACAAAAGAAACTGGAAAAAGAATTCGCGCCGCGCGATGCTGATTTGCAAAAAACAGCGCAAAAAATCAGGGATATGCAAGCCCAACTTGATAAGTTGGGTGATACGCTGTCTGATGCGGATCGACGTAATCGGGAGCGCGATTTGGCCAATGTAACCCGCGATTACCAGCGCAATCTGCGCGAGTTCCGAGAAGACCTGAATGCACGGCGCAACGACGAACTGCTTCGCGTTCAGGACAAAGCACGTAAAGTGATCCAAAATTACGCCGAATCAGAGAAGTATGATCTGATTGTCGAAGATGCGGTGTATTACAATCCCAAGATTGATATTACCGATCGTATCATTCGCTTGCTCAATCAATAATCCGGGTGATGTCGATGCGTACGTATTCGTTGGCAGATTTGGTTGCGCGCTTTGGTGGTGCNNTGGTGGGTGATGCCGATGTCCGGGTGTCCGGCATTGGCAGTCTTGCACAGGCCGACGAAACGCAGATTTCATTTTTATCCAATGCAAAATTGCGTGATCAGCTCGCCACCAGCCAGGCGCGTGCCTTCATTGTCGGACGAGCTGTTGTGGGTCAGGTCGAAAAACCGCATATTGTCTGCGATAACCCCTACGCCTATTTTGCCCATGTTTCAGGCTTGTTTAATCCACCGCCGGCGGTAGAACCCGGTATTCATCCCATGGCCAGCGTGCATCCTTCAGCCGTGATTGGGCAAAACCCCAGCATTGCCCCTGGTGCGGTGATCGAGCAAAATGTTCGCATTGGTAATAATTGTGTGATCGGCGCGGGAACGGTCATTGGCCAAGGCAGCGAAATCGGTGATGATTTTCGGGCTTGGTCCAATGTAACGGTTTACCACCATTGTCAAATTGGTGATCGGGTCATTTTGCACGCCGGTGCAGTGATTGGTTCCGATGGATTTGGCTTGGCCAATGAGCAGGGTCGATGGATTAAAATCCCGCAAATTGGCCGGGTGGTATTGGGGCATGATGTGGAAATTGGCGCCAACACCACGGTTGACCGAGGCGCATTGGATGACACGGTCATTCATGACGGCGTTAAACTGGACAACCTGATTCAGGTGGCGCATAACGTGCATATTGGCGCACACACGGCTATCGCTGCCTGTACCGGCATCGCCGGCAGTGCCCATATCGGGGCGCACTGCACCATCGGCGGTGCAGCCATGATTTTTGGCCATATCGATATTGCCGATCACGTCAATATCTCAACCAACACCCTGATTACCAAGTCATTGCCACATCCGGGCACCTATACGTCCGCCTTGCCATTTTCCGAGCATTCGGAGTGGTTGAAAAATGCCGTGCAAATGCGCCACTTGGACAAAATGGCGAAACGCCTGAAAGAATTGGAAAAAAAGCTGGAACAGATGGAGAAAGCAAATGGAAATCAATGAGATAATGTCGTATCTGCCCCACCGCTACCCGTTTTTGCTGGTGGATCGGGTGATTAGCCTGAACGTAGGCAAGGACATTGTCGCCCTAAAAAATGTCAGCATAAATGAACCGTTTTTTACCGGACATTTTCCTGAGCATCCGGTTATGCCAGGTGTACTAATCCTGGAAGCACTGGCACAAGCTGCCGCATTACTGTCATTTAAAACGGTCGATAATCCACCAGACAGCAAGGCAGTTGTCTATTTTGCCGGCATTGATGGCGCCCGTTTCAAAAAGCCGGTGTTGCCGGGTGATCAATTGATGTTGCATGCTGAAATTACGCGACATATTCGCGGAATCTGGAAATACAACACATGGGCCGAGGTCGATGGTCAGCGTGTGGCGGAAGCGGAATTGATGGCTACGTTGCGTTCGGACAATTAAACCATGGCACACATTCATCCCACAGCCATCGTGCACCCCGATGCACAACTGGATGACAATGTAACCATTGGTGCGTTCTCCATCATCGATGAGCATGTGACGATTGGTGCCGGCACACACATCGGCCCGCATGTGGTGATCAAAGGACATACCCAAATCGGGATCGATAACCAAATTTTCCAGTTTTGTTCGTTAGGTGAGATTCCGCAAGACAAGAAATATCGCGATGAGCCGACACAACTGATCATTGGTGATCGAAACGTGATCCGTGAATTCTGTACCTTCAATATCGGTACAGTGCAAGATGCCGGTGTAACCCGCATCGGCGATGATAACTGGATTATGGCCTATGTGCATATTGCCCATGATTGTGTCATCGGCAATCACACCATTTTTGCCAACAATGCATCGCTGGCAGGCCATGTGCATATTGGTGACCATGTTATTTTGGGCGGCTTTACCGGGGTGCATCAATTTTGCAAAATTGGCGCGCATGTGATGACGGGCATATCCACGGTGGTATTCAAAGATATTCCACCGTATGTGATGGCCGCAGGCCAACCGGCAGCCCCGCATGGCATCAATAGTGAAGGGTTGCGGCGACGCGGCTTTACAGTCGAGGCGATTGCCGGTATCAAACGCGCCTATAAGCTATTATATCGGTCTGGCTTGACGGTAGCGGAAGCCGAGCAGCAACTGTTGCATTTGTCTGNNTGTCGAAGTGGCTGAAGTGGCCCCGCTGGCATCGTTTCTGGCCGGGGCAGAGCGCGGCATTATTCGTTAATCATGGCGCGTAACGTTCGTATCGCTGTGGTCGCAGGCGAAGCATCGGGTGATTTGCTCGGTAGCCATTTGATTCACGCTGTCCATCAACGCTGTCCCGGCGCACAGTTCTATGGCATTGCCGGCCCAAAAATGGTGGCAGCGGGTGCCAAGTCGTTTGTTCCCATGGAAAAGCTGTCGGTAAGCGGGTATGCCGAGGTGTTGCGGCATTTACCCGAGTTGCTGCGGATTCGCGCCACGTTGCGCGACCAGTTATTGGCTGACCCACCCGATCTGTTCATTGGTATTGATGCCCCAGACTTCAATTTCGATCTGGAAATTGCCTTGAAACGCAAAGGCATTCCCACCTTGCATTTTGTCAGCCCGTCGATTTGGGCGTGGCGTGGCGAACGCATTAAAAAAATTGCGCGTGCAGTCAGTCACATGTTGGTGGTGTTTCCGTTTGAAGAAGAAATTTATCGTAAGGCCGGAATTCCCGTGACTTACGTGGGACATCCATTGGCAGATAGTTTCCCGCCGGAGCCTGACCGATCCGCCGCGCGCTTGCAACTGCAAATTCCGGCAGATAAAACCGTGTTGGCCATGCTGCCGGGCAGTCGGGTCAATGAACTGAAACACCATGCACGCTTGTTTGTAGAAACGGCGCAAATTTTACACCAACGTTTCCCGGACATGCATTTTTTGGTGCCACTGATCAGTCAGCCGACACGCCAGTTGTTTTTGGAGGCTTGGCACGCAACAGCCCCTGACTTGCCGATTCAAATTGTCATCGGACATGCATCCTTGGTTATGACTGCTGCCGATGTAGTGCTGGTGGCTTCCGGTACGGCCAGTCTGGAGGCCGGTTTACTAAAACGACCGATGGTGATTACCTATAAAGTTGCTAAATCAACAGCTTGGTTGATGCGTCGGCGCGCTTATCTGCCATGGGTCGGATTACCCAATATTTTAGCCGGCCGCGACATAGTGCCGGAAATTCTGCAAGAAGCCGCCACCCCAGACAATTTGGCACAAGCGCTCACTGAACTATTGCAAGACCCGGTTCGTCAACAGGCCATGATCGATGAATTTACGAAGCAATACAACGCATTGCGGCAAGGAACTGCAAATCGGATTGCGGATGCGTTGCAACCCTTTCTTGCGGCAAAATGCCGATGATTGCCGGCGTAGATGAGGCGGGCAGGGGGCCATTGGCTGGACCGGTGTATGCGGCAGCAGTGATTCTGCCAGAACAGTTTGATTTGCCTGGACTGACCGATTCCAAAAAACTCAGCGAAAAAAAACGTCTTTGGCTAGAGCAACAGATTTTTGAGGTTGCCATTGCGTGGGCAGTTGCCTCGGCCAGCGCCGACGAAATCGATCAGATCAATATCTTGCAGGCCAGTTTGCTGGCCATGCAGCGCGCCGTTACCGCACTTGCCATCCAACCCAACGCATTGCATGTCGATGGTTTATATGTGCCGGCGTGCGGTTTGCCTGCCCAAGCAATTGTAAATGGCGATGCGCTGGAAGCCTGTATCTCCGCCGCATCTATTTTGGCAAAAAATGCCCGTGATCGGGATATGTTGCGCCTGCATCACCATTATCCGCAATACGGCTTTGACCGGCATAAAGGTTATCCCACAGCCGCACATTTAACAGCATTAAGTCAGTATGGCGCATGCCCGGAACATCGCACAACTTTCGCGCCAGTCAGGCGTATAATCGCCCAAGCGACTTTTTTTTGAAGGGAACATCATGATTTTTGCCAAGTTTCTCCATGTAATGGGCATGGTTATATGGGTTGGTGGTATGTTTTTCGCGTATATGGCGTTACGACCGGTGGCCGCCGAACGCTTGGAACCGCCACAGCGCCTGATGCTATGGGAAGGCGTATTCAGCCGCTTTTTCCCGTGGGTATGGGCATGTATTGTTACTATTCTGTTTACCGGCATGGCCATGCTGATGATGGTCAATAAACCCGGCATGTACCTGATGCTGATGGCCACCTTGGGTATGCTCATGATGCTGCTGTTTGGACATGTGTATTTTGCATTGTATCTAAAGCTGAAACGTGCTGTGGCTGCACAAGATTGGCCAACGGGTGGCATGGTGCTGGGTAAAATTCGCACCATGATTGCCATTAACCTGACCTTGGGATTGTTAACCATAACTGTTGCCACGCTGGGACCACTGCTGGGTTGATGCCCAGTGTTTGCAAGCTGGTCAAGCGCAACACTGTTGCGGCGGCTGTTTTTTCTATTCAGCCTGTTCCGTTACATAATGAAAATGCACGTCCACATATTTACGGATTGACCCAAAAAGTGCATTTAATTGTGCAACGCCAGCAAGAAATTGTTTGAAAGCACTGGCTTGCAACATGGGATCATCAGGATACTCATGTGCGATTGCATTACGCGCAATGCGCAGTTTTTTCCATTCTGCAGCGGAAGGCAACGCACCTATCTTTTCCAAACAATTTTAATCCTCATCCAATATCTCTGCATGCACGACGCACTCTGCCAAATAAATCCGCATCAACTGCTCAGGCGTCATAACTTTATTCCTTCTGTCTGCGCCACGTGATAAATCGGCATATCGAAACCAGAATGTTTTCGTTTCACAACGAGGTCAATTTTTTCATCTGCAAAACTTGATGTCATTTGAAGCATGACGAGCATCGCAATTTTATGTTGAATAATCAGATCGGGCTGTTTCAGTGAGGTTTCAATCAGAAAATCATAATCACCTCCTCTTTTGTCGTCGCTGGTACGTGATCCAAACAACCACAGTCCCGCATCATCGCCGAAATAATGGCGGGTATGCATTTTGACGTCTGCAAGTTGTTCGGCGGTTATGCGCATATCAGAATCCCATTTTGAAATCAAATCTGTCAACGTGCTCATTAACCCGATCATTTCATAAATTGACGCGCACCCTCACTTGTCTTTTGTTTCATATTGAAATTT
>DDOT01000109.1 GCA_002341815.1 Thiobacillus sp. UBA2487
GTATCGCCTTGCACCAGATTATGCGCGTCACCACCTGGTTCAAGCGCCATGTATTGTTCACCCAACAAGCCGGAGGTCATGATGGCAGCCGACGTATCCTTGGGAAAACGATAACGGGAATCCAGCTTTATGGTCACCACGGCAGCAAACGTCCGGTTGTCAAACCGGATATTGCTCACCCGCCCAACCACCACCCCGGCACTTTTAACTGGCGAACGCACTTTTAGTCCACCAATGTTGTCGAAACTGGCGTTTACCGAATAGCTTGATCCGCTGTCAAAATTATCGGCATTGCTCACCTTGAGCGCCAACGCAAACAAGGCGGCCAATCCGGCCGCAACAAATAATCCCACCCAAAAATCGAGCAACGTTTTTTCCACGGCTTATCCTCTAAACATGAAAGCGGTCAGGATGAAATCCAGCGCCAATATTACCAGTGACGATGTCACGACAGTACGTGTTGTGGCACGAGAGATACCTTCCGCCGTTGGTATGGCATCATAGCCTTCAAACAATGCAATCGTTGTTACCGCAAAGCCAAACACCACACTTTTGATGGCGCCATTGACAATGTCATCACGAAAATCCACTGCAGACTGCATTTGCGACCAAAAAGCGCCATCATCGATCCCCAGCAAGCGCACGCCAATCATATAACCGCCATAAATACCCGTGATTGAAAAAATGGCCGCCAACAACGGCATGGAAATCCCCCCGCCCCAAAAACGCGGCGCGACAATGCGTGCGATCGGGTCAACCGCCATCATCTCCATGGCGGACAATTGTTCGGTGGTTTTCATCAGTCCCACCTCGGCTGTAATCGCCGAACCGGCACGACTGGCAAACAACAAGGCGGCTACCACCGGCCCCAGTTCGCGCACCAAAGACAGCGCAACCAGTATGCCTAATGACTCCGTAGAGCCGTAAGTCGCAAGGGTTTGGTAACCTTGCAAACCCAGCACCATGCCGACAAACAAACCCGACACCATGATGATGATCAATGACAGCACGCCGCTGGCATAAATCTCGCGCACAATCAAACCAAAACGCCGCCAACTGGTTGCCGAGCGCAACAAGATGATCAACAAAAATCGGCTGGCCATTCCCAAACGTGCAATTGCACTCAGGGTGGTATGACCCAAACGCGACAACGGGTTGGGTTTCATTGACGCCCTCCGTGATCCAGACCCAGGTCTGATGCCAAATCGGGTGCAGGGTAATGAAAAGGTACGGGACCGTCTTCTTCGGCATGAACAAACTGATGGACGAAGGGTTGGCTGGATGCGCGAATGTCTTGTGGCGTGCCTTGAGCCTCTACGCGTCCGTTAGAAATAAAATATACATAGTCGACGATTTTCAATGATTCTTCGATATCGTGAGTCACCAGAATCGAGGTTAGCCCCAATGCATCGTTCAAACGTCGAATCAAATTACCAATCACGCCCATGGAAATCGGATCAAGTCCGGTAAACGGTTCATCGTACATCATCAACATGGGGTCTAGTGCAATCGCGCGCGCCAAGGCAACCCGACGCGCCATGCCACCCGACAGTTCATACGGCATCAGTGCTTGGGCACCACGCAACCCTACGGCATTCAGTTTCATCAACACCAAATCATGAATGATGTCTTCACTCAGTTTGGTGTGCTCACGCATTTGGAATGCCACATTGTCAAACACACTAAGATCGGTAAACAATGCACCAAACTGAAACAGCATACCCATGGATCGACGCAGTTGAAACAAATCAGAATTGTGCAGGTGGTTGACAATCTGCCCATTGACCACGACATCACCCATTGATGGTTTTAACTGCCCGCCAATCAGTTTCAGTAGCGTGGTTTTTCCGCTACCACTGCCGCCCATGATGGCGACCACCTTGCCGCGTGGTACATTCAGGTTGATTTGGTTAAGTATGGGCCGGTCACGATACGAAAAACTGACTTGACGAATTTCAACCAGATGGTCAGAAGGCACTCGAATGCTCTCCGTTACGAGTAATGCTTCATTCTAACAAAATAGTTCCGTAAAGAACAATTACACGGGTGACAAAACACCTGTTTGGTGGCGCGGCCAACAGCATTTTACAAGACGGGTTTGTCGTAAGCCCAAGTTGATGGCATCATAGCACCATGCAATTTGATCTGTTTTATGAAATTTCCAATCCCCCTCATCTCGCGCGTCGGGAGCACCACGCATTTCAGCAATCCATTGATGAAATTGTGCTGGCCGAACGACTTGGTTTTCGTGGTGTTTGGCTGGTTGAACATCATTTCATGCCGGAATATTCGCATTCTTCCGCGCCTGACCTGATGCTGGCCGCATTGTCCCAACGCACAAGCCGACTGCGGTTGGGCCTGGGAGTAACCCCATTGCCTTACCATCATCCGGTGCATGTGGCAGAACGTGCGGCCACGCTGGATCAATTGTCGGGCGGCCGTCTTGAAATGGGGATTGGCCGCGGTTTTTCTCCCACCGAGTTCGCCGCATTCGGTATTGACATGCAACACAGTCGCGGCCTGACGTCCGAATCCTTGGCGATATTACGCCAAGCCTTTGCCGGGCAGTCACTGCAATTTTCCGGTCAGCATTATCAGCTTGATGATTTACCCCTTACCCCTCAGGTATTGCAGCAGCCGCACCCACCTTTGTGGACGGCTGCCGTAAGCCCGGACACGTTTGTTTGGGCGGCG
>DDOT01000164.1:0-9586 GCA_002341815.1 Thiobacillus sp. UBA2487
CCAACCGAAGCTCCGAATGCTTTTGACGTGGCCAGTGACAGCGTTTGGCTTTCAGCATTTATATAAAACCATTTGTTTTCTATACCCACACCGACGGTATTAAAACGAAAATCATAATTCAAAGACGTTTTCCAATTGGCATTGACGTGATAAGCCGTACCGATTTGCGGCAACCAATAACCCAATATCCAATCAGTTCCGGCACAAAGATCTACATTAGCAACCGGGTAGGTATATTGCGTGAATACCTTGGGATTGAGCGCTTGTACAACCGAGGTTCGGTTAAGTGCATTAACGCCGCTGATGGTCGGGTTGTAGCTAATGTAACCCGCGGCATTGCGTGTAAGTGTCGCGCTGTTTGCCGTTTCTGTTGTGTACGGCATGTTGTGCCAATATATTCTTCCAAACAGATCGTTAGCTGCCACATCCAGGCGCGAACCATTGGTCCATACGATTTTCCCGCCCAAGTCCATCGAATATCCGGTTCCCGATGGGGTAGCGGTGCTGATAAACGGATAATTGCCCCGTGAATTTGCATCCTGAAGGTTTGCATCAAACGAATAGCCCGCAGATGTGGAAGATGCCACGCCGCCAAGACTGGTAAAGCGCGAGCGTGTGCCATTTAACAATGAGAAACCCGCACCAAACGCATATTGAGTGCCATCTGAACCGTTAACCAAAAAACCTTTATCCAGCCTGACGCCATCCGCCAAAAAAAACTGCAGATTCAAGTATGCAATCAGGTTTTGCCCCGCGGGCATCGCGAGATTTTGTTTGTTATCATAGACGACATTAGTTGTGTCACGATTGCTTTGCGCCACACCTTCAACCCGGTCAAACACTGCAATACGCCATGACCCCCATGAAGCACCTGCCTCAACCCTTCCCGTAAGCAAGGACAAATTTTTTCCATCTCTGGGCGTGTAAGATCCGTTCCAATTCCCACTGGCCTGGTTCACCGCAATATAATCGCTGCCAGCAAACAGGGTCGCTAAAGAATACAGTTGAAAATTTGTCATGCCGGCCAAGTCAGCCGGATTGGAAAGCCCCAACAAATCTGCACGAGCGGACGCACTAACCATGGCACAACCAGCCAACACCACTGTGATACGAATTATATTTTTCAATTTGATCTCGTCAAAAAAGCCGGCATAAAAATGCCGGCTTTAAATGTAGCAGCCCTAGCGCCTGCGTTTAATACAGAGAATCAAACGTGCCATCTGTATAGTTCACTTGGTTGTTTGAAATCGTACCAATCTTGTTGCTTGGATTGGTTGCATCACCCGAGTAGACAGTACCTGAACTGGTTGCAGACGTGTAAACGGCAGTGATGGCACCCGATGTAGCGGTCACGGAAGCCGGTGGCGTCAACACACCATTTTGATACGTTGCGGATGTGTTGACACTGACCGTATTGTTGCTGGGGTCTGTATACACAAAGCTGGCTGTAACCCCGTTGTACGTGGTTTCGGCAAGCGTCAGATTGACGGTATACGTCATTGCCGGACTAACGGTGGGATTTGTCACACTTCCTTGCAAATTAAAACTGAATTGCGGAAAATTATTCGCCGAAATTGCCAACCCACCATTGTAAGACGACAAGTTTGCAGTCTCGGTTACAGTACCGGTTATGAACTTGCCGACTTGGGTATTGGCCAGGTCGGTAACGCTACCCGTAAATGACACTGAACTGGGGAAACGAACCGTGCCGCTTGTATCCGGCACGAAATTTCCAACAACAAGATTACCGGAGAATTGGTAACTTGGTGTCGTAACGGTACCGGTAAGGTTAGCAGAAGCCTGTTGTCCCACCGCGGACCCTGCTCCCGTGGCTTCAACTACCTGGCTACCCGAACCGATATTGATGGTAATGAGCGGGCTGGTGCTTGCCGAATCTTTATAATCAATCACGCCACCCGTTAGTGCATATACCGCATTACCACTCGCATAACTAACCGTCGCACCCAAGCCACTGATGGCCGTATGATCGGCATTTCCATCCAAAGGCGCCAAGTTTCCGGTGTATGTAATGCTGGACGGACCTGCCGCTGTAGCCAAGTATGTTACAGCCGCTGTTCCGCTTTGCGTTGCCACGTTGGCTGGAGCAGGATAATTCATAGGTCCCGCTAGCGTATCAGTCCACGCAATCGAAGTGGGGAAAGTCGATGAATTGGGGGTCAATACCGTAAGATGTTGCGTTGGCACAACGTACCCGTTTGCAGACCTGGTCGAATAATCCCAACCCCAATAACAATCAATGGCATTGGGGTTGGTTTGATCTGGCTGACAATAATAACCGCCGTTATTTGCCGGGTTTAACATGGCTTGGGTACCATTGCTGGCCAATTGCGAAGTCAACGTAACAAAATTGGCAATCTGGTTAAACGTGCTGCTGGTGCCATTAAAATCCGCACTGATTTGACTGGACTGGGTATTAAAAAAGCCGCCGGAACTGGTCAGCAAATTAATGTTTGTTCGCAAACTGGCAAACAAATCTTTTGCCGCACTAACGCCGGCTGATGGGGGGGAAACCAGTCCCGTAGGAATGGTTGTGCTCGATGCCATAACGGCCGGGGCATTAGCCTTGATTAGCCCTAGGGTAGAAGGTGACAGATTGATATTGCTTTCCGCATCCGATACGTAAGAATTCAGCAAAGCTGCGGGGGTTTGAGGAGTAGCAGTTGTGGGAGGATTTGCCGTCGGCGAACCAAAATTGACGCTATCATCCGATGGCTTGATATATATATTGGCAGCAGCNNATATATAGGTAGTAGCCGATTCATCAAGCTTTTTAATAACTTCTTGCGCTCCAGTACCCGTAACTGCCCCTGCCGATTGGCTCGAAATCTTGCTCGAAATCGCTGTCAACAAGGTCATCAACTTTTGCGTTTCGATGTCATCGTTAACCGCGGTGCTTATACTAACCGGTTGGGTAGTATATAAGGCAGGGTCACCATTTAACGCTGTTGTGACGACCGCATTGATAGCAGATGCCACACTG
Organism: Thiobacillus sp. UBA2487; assembly: GCA_002341815.1. GTDB lineage: Bacteria > Pseudomonadota > Gammaproteobacteria > Burkholderiales > Sulfuriferulaceae > Sulfuriferula. The sequence goes on from DDOT01000164.1 coordinate 3,002, forward strand.
TTTGATGTCGGCGCAGTGCCACTCGCCGCCGCTTGGTCAATTACGCTTGCCGCCATCTCTGTGAACGGTGTAATCGGAATGGTTTTAGTCGTACCGGGATCAGCAACATAGGAACGTAAGGTCAAGCCGGTAGCGGAGACGGNNGTCATCCTCCATTGTTGTACGAGGCCCTGTGGTGACCACCAACTCAACCGGACCATTACATGAAGCAGTATAAGGGACAGTAAACGTGCCATCAGACGCGGTTGTAGTGGTACCTAACACCACGTTGCTGGATTGTGGCCCACAGTATGCCGTAACCGTGGCATTAGAGAGGATCCCCTTTGCCGCCGTTCCGCTGATACTGGAACTTGATGACGCCGAGCTTGATGTGCCGTTGCTTCCGCCACCGCCACCGCCACAAGCTGACAAAGCCAAGGTGGTTATCATGGGCAGCCACAATAAAAGTTTCTTTTTCGGAATGACGTTTGTTTTGATCATGCTTATCCCCTACACCAAGATTCCAACACTTGTCAATGATGAACAAGTGCCCCCTTTACCGCCGATCGTGACATGAATTCGCTTGGCGTTCAGGCGAAAAGATCAGACCAACCAACCACAAACCAGCTTTTCCATCGATCATATATAATAACCACACTGGCCGTCAAGGCATAGTCGCTGCCGCAACATTACTGCCAAAACACTTATGCTTGAGTTGCACCACGCGCGGTGCAGCTACTCCTTGCGAGCCGTCGTTTCGTCAATGCCGGCATGCACCATGCGCACATCCGACTTCTACAGCCAGTTTTACCATTTTATTTTCTTTTGGGATACAATCGCACAGCCAAAGGGCTGTGGCATTGCCAGACGAGTGTCGTAACCCTGATTCATTGTTCATCGTTTTCAGTCATCAAGCAACAGACCGGCGGGTTTTGCTCATGCGCTACGGCATTCACCGTAATTGATCAACCCGCCGGCACCGAAAGGTTTTTTGTGCAACGAATCGTCATTGTGCTGTTTCTGCTGCTGTGCTGGGCTTATCAGCCCGCATGGTCTGATCAGGAAAAAGACAACATTACGTTGAATTTTTCCAATTCGGATATTGTTTCGGTGATTCAGGCGGTCGGGCAAATAACCGGCAAAAATTTCCTGATTGACCCGCGCGTTAAAGGCACCATCAACATCGTGTCCTCGCATCCGGTTGATCGTGCCAGCGTATATCCGATTTTGCTGGCCGCCTTGCGATTGCAGGGCTATGCCGCCATTCCGGCGGATGGGGTCATTCGTATCGTTCCCGAAATTGACGCCAAATCATTGGCATCGCGACAGGTTGGGCTGCAGGTTAGCGCCAGTGGCGAGATTGTAACCCAGGTGTACCCCCTCAAGCACCAATCCGCCAATCTGATGATGACGGTGCTGCGTCCGATGATTTCCGCCAACAGCAGCATGTCGGTATACCCGAGCAGCAATACCTTGGTGATCACCGACTATTCCGACAATGTCAAACGCCTGGATCGGATTATCGATGCCATTGATCAACCGCAAAAAGGGGCTACGTTGGTGGCGCTGCATCATGCATCCGCGATTGATGTTGCACAAACCCTGAATAAACTGTATGCCGAAAACGGCAGCCAGACCGACCCGATGCAACACTTGGGTGTTGCCACCGACACCCGCACCAACCGCCTGATTCTGGATTCGATATCCGCCAATTTGGTGGATGCCGCCAGCCATTTGGCAGAACGCCTGGATGTACAAACCGGCATGGCGGATAATTTTCATGTGATTTTTCTAAAAAATGCTCGCGCTGCCGATCTGGCGAACACCCTGAATGCGGCGTTAGGCGTGGGTGGCACATCGCATCCAGCCAGCACCGCCCCCGACTTTGGCGCCAGCGGCAATGCGCCTGGCGGCAATCCGCCATCAACCAATGGCCAAAACCCGGTGCCCGGCATTACCTCGCCAGGCATGGGCAACACCAGCAACAACGCAGGTGGTTCTTCTTTGGCGTTCGGCAAGAAAACAGAAATTGCCGCATCTGGCGGCATTGTACAAGCCGATGAAGCCACCAACTCGCTGGTGGTGGTCGCTGCCGAACCGCTATACAACGCGATCCGTGCCATTGTTAGCCAACTGGATGAGCGTCGCGCACAAATCTATGTCGAAGCACTGATCGCTGAAATCGATATCAACAAAGCCGCAGACTTCGGCTTGCAGTGGCAAACCCTGAACGGGGTGAATTCCACCACAGCCAGTATGATTGGCGGCACCAACTTTGGATCGGCCACGGGGGGTAGCAACATCATCAGCGCTGCCACCAATATCACCAGTGTTGGTCAAGGGCTGAATTTAGGTCTCATCAAGGGCACCACCAACCTGCCCGGCGTGGGTAACATTCTTAATCTGGGCGTACTGGCCAGCGCACTGGCCACCAGCGGCAATGCCAACATTTTGTCTGCACCCAACTTGCTCACGCTGGACAACGAAAGCGCAAAAATCATCGTCGGGCAAAACATTCCCTTGATTACCGGTTCCTACGCACAAACCGGCACCACCACCACGATCAGCCCGTTCCAAACCTATAACCGCCAGGATGTTGGCCTGACCTTGAAAATAAAGCCGCAAATTTCTCAAGGCGGCTCGATTCAGTTACAGATTTACCAAGAGGTTTCCAGCGTTGATGCTACCACACTCAACAATCCATCTGGCCCTACCACCAACCTGCGTTCGATAGATTCGACAGTGCTGGTAGATGACGGACAAATTATTGTGCTGGGTGGTCTGATCCAAAACTCGGTATCCGATAACGATAGTAGCGTACCCGTGTTGGGTGACATTCCCGTTTTGGGCAATTTGTTCCATTTCCGCAGTCGCAATCAAGCCAAAACCGAATTGCTGGTATTCTTGCGCCCGCATGTGCTGCGTGGTGCGGATGATGCGCGACGCATCACCAACGAGCGCTACAATTACGTAATTGGCGAACAAAACAAAGTGCAACAACCTAAGGATGCCATTCTACCCAGTTACAGCAATCCGGTTTTGCCCGCCAAACCCGAGTCGGCACCGGTTTTGCAACCATGAACCGCCAATTGCCTTATGCTTGGGCACGCAACCAGGGCATCCTGATTACCGCAATGCATGAGCAACATGCCACCGCGTGGATCATGGACAGCACGCCACTTAGCGCGCTGGCAGAGGCGCGCCGTTTTTTGGGTAAACCCATTCAAGGCGAATTACAAACGGATCGCCAACAATTTGAGCAAATGTTGGCGGAGGTCTACTCGCGCGCGGACGCCACCCCGGACAGCATCAGCCAAACGATTGAGCGTGACGTTGATTTTGCCAGTTTGGCGCAAGATCTGCCCGCCATCGACGATTTGCTGAACAGCCAGAATGACGCACCGGTGATCCGCATGATCAACGCACTGCTCACCCAGGCCTTACGCGAACACGCATCCGACATTCATTTTGAGGTATTTGAAAACCGCTCGCTGGTGCGCTTTCGTCTGGACGGTGAATTACGTGACCGCTTTGCACCGCACCGCACGGTGCATGCAGCGCTGGTGTCGCGTCTAAAAATCATGGCGCAACTGGATATCGGTGAAAAACGCCTGCCGCAAGATGGCCGTATTTCCTTGCGACTGGCAGGCAANNCCGGTTGACGTACGGGTATCAACCTTGCCGACCGGCCATGGCGAGCGTGTGGTGTTGCGTTTGCTGGACAAAGACACCAGCAAGTTGAACCTAACCCGCTTGGGCATGGGCCCCGATACCCTGAGCCAACTAAAAACCCTGCTGGCGATGCCTCACGGCATTGTTTTAGTGACAGGACCCACCGGCTCAGGAAAAACCACCACCCTGTATGCGGCATTATCCGGCTTCGATGCGGCCAGCATGAACATCATGACCGTAGAAGACCCGGTGGAATACGAACTGGACGGCATCGGCCAAACCCAGGTCAATCCGCGCATTCAACTCGATTTTGCGCGTGCCCTGCGCGCCATTCTGCGCCAAGACCCCGACGTAATCATGATTGGTGAAATTCGGGATCTGGAAACCGCACAAATTGCCGTGCAATCCAGCTTGACCGGACACTTGGTGCTGGCCACCCTGCATACCAATGACGCCGCCAGCGCCATCACACGATTGACCGACATGGGCATTGAGCCATTTCTGCTGGCCTCCAGTCTGAATGGCGTGCTGGCGCAACGATTGGTGCGTAAACTGTGCCCACATTGCAAACAACCCATTGATATCCATCATGCTTTGTGGAGCGACCTGCCGGAAGATCTGCGTCAGCATACGCTGTACACAGCCCAAGGATGCGCACTGTGCGATCACACCGGTTATGCCGGGCGTACCGGCATTTACGAATTACTCACTATCGATAGTGAATTACGTAAAATGGTGCATGATAAAGAGCCAGAGCATGTCTTGCGCCAATATGCCGGACAAACCGGTATGACCAGTTTGCGGGAAGATGCCTTACGCTGGTTGGCGGACGGCGAAACGTCACCGGAAGAAATTATGCGCATCACCCAAGCTGATCTCGACGCGCCACTGCGCGGTGACAAAGACGTCCCACCCAGTGGCCCAACGCAAGCTGCACACCCTACGAATGACCAACCATTACCGGTCATTAACACCAGGAACGCTCCCGCTGAAGTCGATCACCGGTCGGGATGCACCTAGCCATGTCGCGGTTTCAATATGTTGCCGCTACGGAAGATGGACAGCAGCGCAAAGGCCGGCTGGATGCCGATAATGCGCGCCATGCACGTCATTTGTTGCGCGAACAAGGGTTGTATCCGGTCAAGCTCCATGCGTTAAGGCAGCACAGGCAGGCATTTTCCAGCCTGAGCGCCAGCGAGTTGACCGCATGGACGCGCGAACTGGCTTCCTTGCTGCAAGCAGGTCTGCCCATCGACCAAGCCCTGAATGCCATGTTGGAGCAAAGCCAATCTGCACCGCTACAAAGCCTGTCGACCGACTTGATCCAGTCCATTCGTGCCGGACATTCCCTGTCCGGTGCCATGCAACAACAAGGCCCAACATTTCCCGATATTTTCCTTGCATTGGTTGCTGCCGGTGAAGAAGCCGGCCAACTCGACACCGTATTACAACGCTTGGCCGATTATCAGGAAAATCGCGATAAACTGCGTAACAAGGTTATGCTGGCCCTGCTTTACCCGGCCGCCATTACCTTGGTTGCACTAGGCGTCATTGCGGGCTTGCTCACCTATGTGGTGCCGCAAATTGTCCACGTTTTCCAGCAAACCCACCAGCACTTGCCTTGGTTGACGCGCGCGCTGATTGTCAGCAGCAATTTTTTGCGTCACTGGGGGCTGTTATTACTGTTGGTGCTGATACTGGCCAGTATCGGCGCGTGGAAAACCCTGCAAAATCCGGCCAAGCGGTTACGCTGGCACGCCCATTTACTGCAGCAGCCCATTATCGGCGCGTTGTTGCGTAATCTGGCAACCGCGCGCTTCGCCAGCACCCTGGCCATGTTAACCAGTAGCGGTGTACCGCTTATCAAAGCCTTACAAACCGCCACCCGGGTCATCGACATGCTACCCATCCGTGCGGCCAGTCAAGAGATTGAACGCATGGTCACGGAAGGCGCCGCGCTCAGTCGCGCCATTCAAACCACCCGACAATTCCCCCCGTTGCTCAGCCACCTGATTGCCAGCGGTGAAGCCAGTGGGCAGGTCAGCGCCATGCTTAACCGTGCTGCCCAATTTTACGAGCAAGACCTGGACACCCGCACCAGCCTGCTGATGCGCATCATGGAACCTTTGCTGGTGCTGATCATGGGCGCCATCGTACTCATTATTGTTTTAGCGATCATGTTACCGATTGTGCAGATCAATCATATGGCTGGCGCAACATAAAGTCCGCCGTTTTCGTTATCGGCTCCGCCGCACAACAACAGTCACATGATTCATCCATTGATAACCGTTACAGAGATCAACAGTAATCACACCTGGGGATAGTTTAAAATCAGAGGGTCGTGTTAGTATTAAGCCTCGTTCAATTTGAATGTCTAAAAGAACATGTCCCGCCTCAATATAATTGCACTATTCGACCTGCGCCACACTGCGATCAAACTCGCCGTATGGGCGATCATTTTATTATTGAGCCATTCTATCCCATCGGCACATGCCGCACTTGGCGAACATGTGCCAACAGCTCAAATGCTGAATGCTGTCTCCGCACCGCCCGCCCCGACAAACAATGGATCACCGTATCGGGTGATTACCGGAACCGACCGCAGTGGCCTGATCACGATACGCCAATATATCAATAACAATAACGTGGTGTTTGGTATTGCGTGGGATGGCCCGATCATGCCCGATTTAAGCCAACTGCTTGGGTCTTATTTTCCAAATTTTCAAACTGCATTGTCAAACCAGAGCAACTTGCGAAATACCCGTCAAATCAGTACCGGCAATTTAGTGATCCATCAAAATGGGCACATGCGACATTATATGGGAAACGCGTGGGACCCAAGCCTGTTACCGGCAGGCGTTACAGGACGTGAGATACAATGATACGCTGCTGGCTTGTTTTTCTGCTGGCAACATTGTTGTTAACCAGTTGCGG
>DDOT01000164.1:9644-11280 GCA_002341815.1 Thiobacillus sp. UBA2487
CCATTCCGCCGAGCAACAACGCACAAAATTATGTGCCCCTTGTGCTGGATGCAGGTATGTCCGGCAATTCGCTCAACGCCGGTTATATCAGCATCACCGTTTGTGCGCATGGGACGAACACCTGTCAAACCGTTGATCATATCATTGTGGACACGGGCTCTATGGGATTGAGACTTGAATCAGACGCACTCAATTCATCCCTTGTCAGCACGTTACCGCCATCCTCAACCGGTGAATGCGTGGTGTTCGGTATTGGCGCAACCTGGGGATCAGTGCGGACTGTCGATGTACAAATTGGCGGTGAAAACATCACCAACCTGCCTATACAGATGATTGGTGACAATACATTACCTAATGCGCCAGCCACCTGCAGCAACACCGGCGGATTGATGGACACCCCCACCACATTAGGCGCAAACGGCATTATTGGCATTGGTGCTTTTCAGCAAGATTGCGGTAGTCTATGCGCCAACAACGCGAACAACGGTTATTACTACCATTGCACGGGAGGTTCCTGCACAGCCGCAACTGAACCAACGACTTCTCAAGTCGCAAATCCGGTCAGCCTGATGAGCGTTGACAACAACGGCACGGTGATTACCCTGCCACCGGTCAGCGCAAATGGAAGTGGCCCTATAACAGGCACACTGTTATTCGGCATAGGCACACAAGCCAACAATACACCGGGTCAAATCACGCAACTCGCTGAAAACCCATCCACAGGTGATATTTCAGCGACCATCGGCAGCACCACTTATCAATCTGCCATTGTCGATACCGGCACCAACGCCATCTTCTACGGAAGCAGCGCTTTTCCGGTCTGCAATGTCAACAGTTTTCTATATTGTCCGACATCAACAACCACGGTAACAGCGACGCTCACCCCCTACACTGGAACGACACCGATCAATACCAGTCTGACCATTGTCAACGCAGATAACGTTTTATCCAGTAACAGCATCGTCGCTGCACCGGTAGCAGGCCCATCGTCCTCAATGATGATCCTTGGCATGCCGTTTTATTTTGGCAAAACAATATATACGGCCATCAAAGGCAGCAACACCCCGCTCGGCAGCGGACCTTGGTTTGGATATTAACAACAAGAATCCCGTCTGTTGACGGGGAATAACGGTTAGATCGGATGAATCAGGTAAAACCGCAAAAAACGTCACGCATCAGCGATATCAATCGCAAGGTTCGCGTGTCGCCCACCCGATAAAACACCCGATTAGCGTCTTTACGTGTGCGCAGTACGCCCTTATCACGCAAAATAGCCAGATGCTGCGAGATATTACTTTGTGTGGTACCGACTTTATCGACAATATCTTGCACGCTGATCTCTTGGTCACCCAAAACGCACAAAATCTTCAGCCGCAAAGGATGTGACATGGCCTTCATGGCACGCGATGCTTGCTCAATATGTTCGTCTTTATCTATCAGATCAATTTGATCAAAATCCAGCACGAGTCGAGACATATAGCCAGCTTTCATCCTCTTTTATAACCGGGTTATTATTACAGATTTTGCATTATAAAGCGAGTAAACCGTTAACCAAAACCTTTCAGAACGTAAGAGACTAACGGCACAAATAAAGCAAAACCCCCCAGTATAAAGCTGGGGTGTTTAAGGAACGGGA
>DDOT01000181.1 GCA_002341815.1 Thiobacillus sp. UBA2487
AAGGTTGGTTTTGCCCCCAATCTGACTGATGACGATTGGTTGTATGGTGGTCATTTCGACCAAATCAATCACACCATTACCTATGGACGTCATGGTTACATGCCGCCATTTGCCAATGTATTAACCGATGCGCAAATGACCAACCTGGCTGATTATATTCTCAGTTTTGAGAAGATAGCGGTGAATCCAGCCAGTGCACAGGCAGGTAACGAGNNTGTTCCATTCGGAAACAGCGGCTTGTTATTACTGTCATGGTGCCGATGCCAAAGGTAGAAAAGTGATTGGCTCTGCCAACTTGACAGACAGTATTTGGTTGTGGGCAAATGTGCCGGCTGCCGCTACGGTGGCTGACAAAGAAGCCGCGATCAAGGCCGTGATTACAGGAGGTCTTAACAAAGGTGTGATGCCTACATGGCAAGGCCGTTTGACTCCGGATCAGATCAAGATCCTGACTGTTTATGTGCATGATTTGGGTGGTGGTCAATAAAATAAGCACAGATCGGCTATGTTGGCGGTCTGTATTTTGATAACCCCCGCCGCCGAGCGGGGGTTTTTGTTTGGAGAATATTGTGGAAGCGAATGCTGAAGAACCAATGCACCTGTATGAAAAACGAATGCCCATTGTTACCCGATGGGTACAGGGTAAGTTTCGTAATTTCAAATCTGGCGTGCTGGCGCTGGCGTTTGCGATTTATTTTCTGTTACCTTGGTTGCCGTGGCATCGCCTGAGCGGAATTAACCAGGCCGTCGCATTTGACATGGTGGGTCGGCGGTTTTTTATTTTTGATCTGGTTGTTTACCCACAAAACGTATTTTGGCTGGCGTGGTTGCTGTTTATTGCGGCAGCATTTTTATTTTTTATGACCACCTTGGTCGGTCGGGCGTTCTGTGGTTATTTTTGCTTCCAGACCCTGTGGACTGATTTCTTTATGATCATTGAGCGCGTGGTGCAAGGAGAGCGGCCTGCACGACTCAAATTACTTAAACAGCCGTGGAATGCTGAAAAGATCTTAAAGGTTGGCGTTACACATTTGCTGTATTTGATACTCGCATTTTGGACCGCTACCACGTTTGTTCTGTATTTCGGCTATGCGCCCGAACTGTTGAAACACATCTTCACAGGACAAGCGGCGCAGGCCAGTTATATCGCCGTGATTGGTCTGACGCTATCAACCTATATTGCTGCGGCGTTGATGCGTGAACAAGTGTGCCAGTATATTTGCCCCTACGGTCGCTTCCAGAGCGTAATGTATGAACCGGAAACCTTGGTCGTCACCTATGAGTACAAGCGAGGTGAGGGTGAAAAAGGTCGTGTGGGGATGAAGGGTGATATGAAAACCCGTGATGCACGACAAGCCGCTGGTCATGGCGACTGTATCGACTGTGGTATCTGTGTACAGGTATGTCCGGTTGGTATTGATATACGCGACGGTTTGCAGTACCGCTGTATCTCTTGCGGATTGTGTATCGATGCCTGTAATGGTGTGATGGGCTCTGTTGGCTTCCCGAAAGGCTTGATCAGGTATGATTCGGAAATCAACATGAAAAAGGATAACCCGGACAAGCCGCACCTGAGTTGGAAGCGATTGAAAGTGGTTGGCTACATGATCGCACTCACGTTAATGACGTCCATGTTGATTATCAGTATCATGCGGCGTGTGGATTACGAGTACAGTGTGCAACAGATCCGTCAACCGCTGTACGTTGTGTTGTCGAGCGGGAAAATTCGCAATCGCTATGAGATTCGCCTGACCAATGACGCAGACGTTGATCAAGTGTTTCACATTGGTGAAAGTGGCTTGCCTGAGGGTTCCTTGGATCTTGGGCTGATGAAACAGGTATTGGTCCATCCGGGGCACAGCGTTATGGTTGATGCCAGTGTTGAGCTTGATCCGGATCAGGTCAAGCAGTACAAAGACTTCAAGTTTGTCATTCAATCGCTGACCAATCAAAAGGATCATGCGGAAGTGAATGCCAGCTTTTTTAGCGAGAATAAATCGTCATGAGTTTGATAGAAACCTTGTCCGGTGGCGCAGTGCTGGTGGTTATCCTGCACGTTGCGCTGGGACGAATGGGTGTTAGCGCATACTGGCGTGGTGTTGTTTCCGGGGCGCTGCCCAGTTTTGTGTTATTGGCATACAGTGTGTTCCATAGCATGTCGCTGGATAAAATATCGATCCATCTGGCGATTTACCTGGCAACTGCCACGGTGCTTTCAATGATTGCCAGTTCCAAACGCAAGTCGGATGGAAGTGGCATTCATTGGTCGATCAAAACCATGATCGTGTTTTTTCTGATCTTGTTTATCGTAGACGGTACATTCGTTAGCGTATCCACCAATGGTTTGCCACCGGCAGTGGCGTCCATCTTTTTGCCAAATGCTGCCAAAAAAACGGTGTATACCGGCTTTACGGGTGTTACCCGCCATGATGACAATGCGGCATCGGCCGAAAACAGTCAGCTGAAAGAGGTGGCTGAACTAGAAAAGCTGGGATGGCGCATTGAGGTTGATGGAATAACCCATTTACAGACCGGCGTTGATAACCATGTCCGCGTACATTTACTGGACTCGCACGGCGTGCCAATGGACAAAGCGATGATCCAGATGCAGTTTCTTCGGTCGGAGACACAGGGTCCACGTGCATTGATTACCCTGCCGCTCGATCATGATGGAAATTACACCGGCATACTGCATGTTCCCGATGTGGGAAACTGGATTTTACGCACCACCATTACGCATGAAGGTGACCGGGTTAAAATTGATCGGGATGTTCGCGTTAACACAAACTAGTACGCATCACCACTCGCTCCACCGGGTCGACCATGCCCTGCGTCGGGTGCCTTTTTTGAATGAGAATGGGCCATCATGCCGCCAGCACTGAGGTGCAAGTTGCCTTTTCGTGTGTATTCGATCTGGATGTGGCCCATAAACCTGGCGGTTAGAATGAATCAACGTTAATGGCTGAACAATCCGACTGTTATCATTGTGGCCTTCCAGTACCGGAAGGTATTGCGTTCCACGTCACCATCGCCGGGCAAGCGCAGAATATGTGCTGTCGCGGTTGTCAGGCTGTAGCCACCGCTATTGTAGAAAATGGCTTGGAAGCTTACTACAGCAATCGCACCGAAATGCCACGCACCGGGCAGGATGTGCTACCGCAGGATGTTCAAAAACTGTCATTGTACGATCATCCAGAGCTACAACGCAGTTTTGTGATAGATGCTGGTGCGAATGCGCGAGAAGCAGTGCTGATTCTGGAAGGGATAACCTGCGCTGCTTGTGTGTGGCTCAATGAGCGGCATTTGCGTCAATTGCCTGGTGTCCTGGGGGTAGAAGTGAACTACGCCAGCCATCGTGCTCGCGTACAGTGGGATGAGCGCAAGATACTGTTGTCGGCAATTTTGGCTGAGATTCAGTTGCTGGGTTATAACGCGCATCCCTACAACGCCAGACAGGCTGATGATTTACGCAAAAAACGCAAAAAACGTGAATTACAGCGACTGGCGATTGCCGGCATTGCTTCAGCACAGGTCATGATGTTGGCGGTGGCCTTGTATGCCGGTGCATGGTATGGCATCGAGCCTCCCACCCAACGCTTGCTACGTTGGTTTAGCCTGATTCTGACCGTGCCGGTAGCGGGCTTTGCCGCGATCCCGTTTTATAAAGCAGCATGGAGTGGTTTGAGAACCGGCCACCTGAACATGGATGTGCCCGTTGCACTGGCCATATTGTCGGCATTTTTTGGCAGTGTATGGGTAACCTTTATGGGAGGAACACAGGTTTATTTCGATACCATCGCCATGTTCACTTTATTCCTGTTGACTACCCGTATGCTGGAAAATGGTGCACAGGAAAAATCAATCGAAGCCGCAGAAAATCTGTTGAAACTCCAACCCGCCATGGCATTGCGGGTAACATCGGACGGTCAGACGTATGTACCGGTTTTGGAGTTGTTGCAAGGCGACAAGATATTGGCCAAACCGGGGGAAACCATTGCTGCCGATGGGGAGGTGCAGGACGGTCGCTCGGGGGTAAATGAGTCGCTGCTGACCGGCGAAGCACGACCAGTCGCCAAGCAGGAAGGTGACAAGGTGATTGCGGGCAGTGTCAATCTGGATAGTCCGTTGTTGATCGAGGTAACCGGAACCGGAGAACAAACCGTGTTGGCGGGTATTGTTCGACTGGTAGATAAGGCGCAAGCCGAAAAACCGCGCATTGCCCAGTTGGCGGATCAGGTCGCCGCTTGGTTTACGTATGCCATCTTGGCATTTGCCGTCACCGTGCTCGGATGGTGGTGGTGGCATGCACCGGGACAGGCCTTTGAAATTGTACTGTCGGTATTGGTGGTGACGTGTCCGTGTGCCTTGTCGCTGGCGGNNGGCCGCCATTGCAGCGTCCGGCTCACATTTGATACGGCACGGGATTCTGGTGATGCATGGCAATGCGCTGGAAGCCTTGGCCAAGGTGAATCATGTGGCGTTTGATAAGACCGGAACGTTAACACTCGGTGAACCGGTCATTGTCAACGTCCAATTGATGGGCGACTTGACAGAAGATGCGTGTATCCGGTTTGCGGCAGGACTTGAGCTCAATTCGGAACATCCGATTGCTCGGGCATTTATCAATCGTGCAGGACGTGTAAAGCTGCCGGAATTTTCCTTGGTTAGTAATCACGCTGGGGCAGGCATGCAAGGCGAGGTGGACGGTGCCGTGTTTCGGATAGGCACTGCAGCGTATGCGCAGATATCACCTGATATCGTGGAAAAACAGGCATTATCAGGCGCTACACAGGTCTGGTTAAGCCGAGACAGCCAACCATTGGCCTTGTTTTTGCTGGATGATCAAATTCGCGGCGATGCAATCGAAACGATTCGAATTCTGCAGTCCCAAAATATCGGCGTGAGTATCCTGTCAGGCGATAGTGTAGAAGCCGTGCAGCATATCGCGCGGCAATTGGGCATCAGTGATTGGCACGCCCGCCAGACGCCGGCAGGTAAACTTGACCATATTCGCACCTTGCAACTGGGTGGAAAAGTCGTCGCGATGGTGGGAGATGGCATTAACGATGCGCCGGTGTTGGCGGGTGCACAGGTCTCATTCGCCATGGGCACCGGAACCGATGTGGCCAGTCAAACCAGCGATATTGTGCTGTTGTCGAACCGGTTATCGGATGTACCACGCACGATATCAACGGGTCGAGCAGCGCAGGTTGTCATGCGGCAAAACCTGGTGTGGGCAGGTGTATATAATGTGGTGGCATTGCCCTTTGCAGCCGCTGGTTTTGTGGCTCCCTGGGTGGCAGCGTTGGGCATGTCCATTAGTTCATTGATTGTGGTGTTGAATGCCTTGAGGTTGCGCTGATGACGACGAAAACGCTGTTGTTTCTGCTGGGAATGACGTCCCTGTTTATCTTGCTGCTGGTGTTGGGTATATTCTGGGCAATTAAAAGCGGACAGTTTGAGGATATGGAAGGGCCGGCGCAACGTATTTTAATGGACGATGACGATCCGTTGTTACCGGGTAATCAGCCACCCGATAAAAACAAACCCTGAAGGTCCTGAATTGCGATTTAAAAGGATTGTGTTACAATGGTGGCAAAACGTATCACGACAGCATAAACAATTAATAAGGAGCTACACATGGGTCAATTTTTGTTCAGCAAAGAAAATTTTCCACTGACCATCGTTTGGGCGCTGATCACATGGGCTTGGATTTGTTTCTTGTCATTTCTGGTTTAACCATTGACTGGCATGCACAATAAAAAGCCCCGTTGTGACGGGGCTTTTTATTGTAGCCGGGCTGATTCGACTTCTCATGAAAATATTGATGAGTCAGCGCCAAGGGATGTAATGTGTCACAGCCCGACGAATCAAGCAGCCATTGCATCGGGATAGGCACCATTCAAGTGGGTACGCATTTTTTGCAGAGCCTTGACTTCAATCTGTCGTACACGTTCGGCAGAGATGCCAAATTCAGCTGCTAATTCGTGCAGCGTGGCCGGGTTTTCATCGTTTAGCCAGCGGCTTTCCACAATGCGACGACTGCGCTCGTCCAGTTGTAGCAATGCTTGCCGGATGCCATCACTGGTGAGCGATTCATAGTTGGCATGTGCCAACACCCGTGTCGGCTCGGCCTCTGGATCAGACAGCCACGCCAGTGGTGCAATGCTTTCTTCACCATCATCCAGCATGGGGTCCAGTGACATGTCTTGTCCATTAAAACGGGCTTCCATTTCCAAGACTTCTTCTTTGCGAACACCTAACGTACCGGCCATTGATTCGGCCTCGGCATTGGTCAAAGAATGGCTGTTATCGGATTTCAGGCTGCGCAGATTAAAGAACAGTTTGCGCTGCCCTTTGGTAGTGGCAATCTTCACCATGCGCCAGTTACGCAGTATATATTCGTGGATTTCGGCTTTAATCCAATGCACGGCAAACGAAACCAGGCGTACGCCCCGATCAGGATCAAAACGTTTGACGGCTTTCATCAGGCCGATATTACCTTCTTGAATCAAATCGGCTTGCGGCAATCCATACCCGACATACTTGCGGGCGATGCTGACCACGACACGAAGGTGACTCATGACCAGACGCCCTGCCGCTTCTACGTCATGTTGATAACGCAGGCGTAAGGCCAGATCGGTTTCTTCTTCCTGCGACAGCATGGGATAGCCGTTGACCGTATGAATATAGCTTTCCAGGCTGGTCGCATGGTTGCTGAGTACAGGCATACTCATGGCGGTAGCAGTCATGTTAATGCAATCCTCTCATGGTTTGAATGACACGATGCGAATCTCATCAGTCACTATTTTAGCACTCAACATCAGAGAGTGCTAATCAAAAAAAGTTCAATGTGGGCGGTATTGGCGGAGCGTGATTCGCATGGCCAACCACGCACCCAGCCATCCCAAGAGGGCGGAAGACAGGCACAACAGCAGGACATCAGACAATGGCAAGAAGCTTAGGGTTAACTGGCTGTGATATAACTGAGCCAGTTGCGTCGCAAACGGATATAACAGATATAAGACGCTGCTGATCAGTAACCACGCCAATAGTCCGGCTAGCCCGCCTTGTAACGCGCCATGATAAAGAAATGGGCGTTGAACGTAGCCTTGGGTTGCGCCTATCAGCAAGCTGACATCAATTTCCGGCAGGTAGGCGATAATCTGCAGGCGCGTGGTAACACCGACCAGGGAAATGATGCCAAGCGCCAGAATAGCGGCAATGCCGAAAGTCAGTTGGGTGCCCAGGCCGTATAAGGTTTGCAGGCGTTGAATCCAGACGAGGTTGTCCTGGATTTGACTGACCGCAGGTTGTTGGGCGAGTTGCTGATGCCATTGTTGGATCAGCGCGCTGTCCAAACGTTTTGGCATTAAAATCCAGCTATCCGGTAACGGATTGTCGTGCAAGGCACGGGCTAAAGCAGGATCGCCCAAGTGTTCGGATAAGGTGCCAAGGGCTTGGTCGCGTGAAACAAAGCGTGCCTCGGCGAGGCTCGGTAATGCATGGATCTGTGTTTTAAGTTGTTGTTCATCATC
>DDOT01000085.1:0-2342 GCA_002341815.1 Thiobacillus sp. UBA2487
GGGTGATGTTGTTGTTTTTTTTCGCAATCAGTTTGTTGGATTCGCTACATTTTCGTGAGCACCTGCCCGGGTCACAGGTTGAATATTCGGTGGATGTAAAGAGTGTGCTGGATGTGATATTGGCGCCGCTGCATCAAGGTGTAGAAAAAACCTATTCAGCACCATTGGCCACCCGTTTGTTTGTGCGTGTACAGACCACGGATGGGGCAGGAAATGTACGCCGCGAGTACGCCCGGTTGAATGTGGTGCTGCAGCATCCCGCATCGCCGGATTTACCAACCCGTGCGGCCTGGCGCGCGATTGGATTGGCGGGCGGTTGNNGGTGGTTGTTTTATATTGGTTTGGCTCGGTTATCGCATGGCTGGACGTCGGTTAGGCAAGGCCGGCAGTGCGGTGTGGGTGGTCATCAGCCTGATGATTGCTATGGTGGCGTTTTGTGTCGGCGTAGCCGGTCATCTGCACATTTTGGGTACGGACAAAGTGGGTGAAGATGTGCTGTTTGAAGCGCTCAAAAGCATCCGTACCGATCTGTTGTTTGGCTTGTTGGCCAGTTTGTTGACGTTACCGGTGGGCATTATTCTCGGGATAACAGCGGGCTATTTTGGCGGTTGGGTAGATGATGTCATTCAGTATGTGTACACCGTGTTGAATTCCATTCCCGATATTTTGTTGATTGCCGCAGTGGTGTTGTTGATGCAGGGGTATATCGAAAGCCACGCAGCGCAATTTGACAGCGCGGCAGCGCGGGCTGATATTCGTTTGCTGCTGTTATGCCTGATTTTGGGTATGACCAGTTGGACAGGCTTGTGCCGTGTCTTGCGCGCCGAAACCCTTAAATTGCGTGAACTGGATTTCGTACAGGCAGCACGGGCATTTGGTGTGTCTCATGCTCGGGTGATGTGGCGACACGTGTTGCCGAATGTGGCGCATTTGGTGGTGATTACCCTGGTGATGGATTTTTCCGGTTTGGTGTTGACCGAGGCAGTGCTCACCTATTTGGGATTGGGAGTGGATCCGAGTATGGCCAGTTGGGGCAATATGATCAATGCCGGTCAGTTGGAACTGGCGCGTGACCCGGTGGTATGGTGGCCACTGGCCAGTGCGTTTGGTTTGATGTTTGCCTTGGTGTTATCGGCCGCCGTTAAAACTCAAATCTTATCCGCAAAGGGGNNATTTGTTCGCCGATAGCATGCAGACCGCTTTTGATCCGTTGGGTCGCCGTCAATGAACCCGGTATTGCAATTGGACAGATTGACGGTGCAAATTGCTGCCGTGTCGGTGGTGGATGACATCAGCTTCAACATTTATCCAGGACAAACCTTTGCGCTGTTGGGTGAGTCCGGTTCCGGCAAGTCGATGTCCGCTTTGGCTATCATGGGGTTGTTGCCGTCGGTGGCACGGCAGGTGGGCGGCCATATCCGGTTGAATGGTGCAGATATGGATTTGGCTAACTTGCGGGACTGGCGGGGTGGGCGAGCGGGCATGGTATTTCAGGAACCGATGACCAGCCTGAATCCGGTGATGACGGTGGGTGACCAAATTGCTGAAAGCTTGCGCTTGCACCGTGGATTAACCGGCAAGCCGGCGCGTGCCGAGGTGGCGGCATTGTTGTCGAGTGTGGGGGTGCCGGATGCTGAACGCAGGGTAGATGCGTTTCCGTTTCAGTTGTCGGGCGGGTTGAAACAACGCGTCATGATCGCCTTGAGTCTGGCAGGCAATCCGTCGTTGCTCATCGCGGATGAACCGACCACGGCGCTGGATGTTACGGTGCAGGCGCAAGTATTGGCATTGTTGCAGCAGATTCAACAACAACGTCAGATGGGGCTGTTGCTGATTACGCATGATTTGGGCGTGGCGTGGGGCATGGCAGATGAGGTGGGGGTGATGTACGCCGGGCGGTTGGTGGAAATGGCCAGCCGCGATGCACTGTTCGCACAGCCTGCGCACCCGTATACCCGTAAACTGTTGGCGGCCCTGCCGCAAGCCGGCCAACAGCGTTTGGCGAGTATCTCGGGGGGCGACAGGGTAACCGACTCTGCCGGTTGCCCGTTTGCGCCGCGCTGTGAGCTGGCGATGCCGTGTTGCCAACAGAGCATGCCGAATTGGACGGTGATTGACAACGCTCATCGGGTGCGTTGTCATGCGTATCCGCGCATTGAGAACAAGCCGCCAGGCGTGGCGGTATTGCCATCGCGCACGGGTAATGTGTTGTTACAAGCGCGTGGTATCAAGGTGCAGTTTGCAATGGGTCGGTCGGTGTGGTGGCGCGCCCAAGCCCCGTTAAATGCTGTTGATGGCATTGATCTGGAATTGCGTGCAGGTGAGGCAGTGGCATTGGTGGG
>DDOT01000085.1:2402-2571 GCA_002341815.1 Thiobacillus sp. UBA2487
CCTTGGCGCGACGCCAGTTGGTGCAGATGGTGTTTCAAGACCCTTTTGCATCACTGGATCCCCGCATGCGGGTGGATCAATTGATTGCAGAGGGTATGCTGGCGTTGCGGGTGTCGACGCATGTGCAAGATCAGCAGATACGGTTGAAGGATTTGATGGCCAAAGTTGG
>DDOT01000085.1:2587-3011 GCA_002341815.1 Thiobacillus sp. UBA2487
TGGTACGCTATCCGCATGAATTTTCAGGCGGGCAACGCCAACGCATCGCCATAGCGCGTGCCTTGGCGGTAAATCCGGCGTTACTGGTGTGTGACGAGCCGACCAGTGCGTTGGATGTGTCGGTACAGGCGCAAATTGTCAATTTATTGGCGGATATTCAACGCGAAGCCGGAGTCGGTTTATTGTTTGTCACCCATAATTTGCCGCTGGCTGGCTGGTTGGCGCAGCGCATTTTGGTGATGTATTTGGGGAAAATTGTGGAAAGCGGGCCGGCTGACCTGATTTTGCGGCAACCGGCACATCCTTATACCCGCGCGTTACTGGATGCGGTGCCGGAAATTGGTCGTCTGCCGGTGCTGTCCATGCAGGGTGAACCGGCATCAGCGGTTCATCCGCCATCGGGTTGTCACTTTCATCCGCGTTG
>DDOT01000078.1 GCA_002341815.1 Thiobacillus sp. UBA2487
TTTTATTCAATTGGGCGTAGGAATCACTACGTCACGCTTTCATAAAATGCCACTCTGTAACAAAATGCTGCGTGATCATCACGCGAATTCATGAAAAGATCGGGTTGATTTGCGAGACATGTCGTTTGATATTCGAGCTATAATCAGCGGTTTGTTTCTGGCGTAACGAGGGCGACATGGCTGGGCACAGCAAATGGGCAAACATCAAGCATAAAAAAGCCGCAGCAGATGCAAAACGCGGCAAAATTTTTACGCGGTTGATCAAGGAAATTACCGTGGCGGCCAAGTTGGGCGGCAGCGATCTGGACAGCAACGCGCGCTTGCGTTTGGCGGTGGACAAGGCATACGACAACAATATGCCGAAAGACACCATTGAACGCGCCATCAAGCGCGGTTCTGGTGAGTTGGAAGCGGTAAATTATGAAGAAATCCGTTATGAAGGCTATGGTCTGGGTGGCGCTGCCATTATGGTGGATTGCCTGACCGATAACCGGGTGCGCACCGTGGCTGATGTGCGACATGCGTTCACCAAATATGGTGGCAATATGGGTACGGATGGTTGCGTGGCCTTCCAGTTTACGCATTGCGGACAAATGTTGTTTGCCCCAGGTGTGAATGAGGATGCCTTGATGGAAGCGGCATTGGAAGCCGGTGCCGACGATGTGATTACGCATGAGGATGGCAGTATCGAAGTGATTACGCCGCCGTATGAGATGTCGGCCATTCGCGAATCGTTGGACAAAGCCGGCTTTAAATCCGAGTTTGCTGAAGTCACCATGAAACCGCAAAACGAAATTGAGCTCACAGGTGATGACGCCGTAAAAATGCAAAAAATCCTCGATGCATTAGAAGCATTGGATGATGTGCAGGATGTATTTACGTCGGCAGAGGTTGTGCTGCCCGAATAAGGAGAGCTATGTTTACCGGAATCATTCAGGCTGTGGGCAGGGTGGATAACGTGGTGCCGCGAGGCGCCGATCTTCGGTTGCATATCGACGTCAACGGGTTGGACATGGCGGATGTCGGCTTGGGGGATTCAATTGCTTGTAATGGGGTATGTCTGACCGCGATTGCAGTTGATAATACCGGATTTGAGGTGGACGTGTCGGCGGAAACCCTGCGCTGTACCATTGGGTTTGTTGCTGATCAACGGATCAATCTTGAAAAAGCCATGCGCGTGCAAGATCGCTTGGGCGGGCATCTGGTGTCCGGGCACGTCGATGGTGTGGCTGAGATTTTGCGTTTTGACGCCGCAGGCGATTGCATGGAAATGCTGGTTCGTGCACCGCACATCCTGTCGCGTTACGTCGTTACCAAAGGCTCTGTGACGATCAATGGCGTGAGTTTGACAGTGAATTCGGTGGATCAGGCCGATTTTAGTATCAACCTGATTCCACATACGTTGCAGCATACCAATCTGCATCTATTAACCGCCGGTAGTCATGTCAATCTGGAAATTGACATGATGGCGCGATATGCTGAACGCATACTGAATTACGCACGGGAGTTTGCATGACATTAAGTCCGATTGAGGACATCATCACCGAGATTCGCGCGGGACGCATGGTGATTTTGGTGGATGAGGAAGATCGTGAGAACGAAGGTGATCTGGTAATGGCGGCTGAGTTCGTTACGCCTGATGCGATCAATTTCATGGTGACCCATGCGCGAGGCTTGGTGTGCTTGACACTAACCGATGACCGCTGCCGCCAACTGGGTTTGCGGCAGATGGTGAATGACAACCAGACGCCGCACGGTACGGCATTCACGGTTTCGATTGAAGCAGCGGAAGGCGTTACCACCGGCATTTCGGCAGCGGATCGCGCGCGCACCATTCAGGTGGCGGTGGCGCGCAATGCCGTGCCCGGCGATATCATTCAACCCGGGCATGTCTTTCCGCTGCGCGCCCAGCCGGGTGGCGTGCTGATGCGCGCCGGACACACCGAGGCCGGATGCGATTTGGCCCGGTTGGCAGGCGTGGAACCTGCCGCCGTGATTTGCGAAATCATGAAAGAAGACGGCAGCATGGCGCGTCTGCCGGACCTGATTGAGTACGCACGCTTGCATCAGCTAAAAATCGGCGCAATTTCTGATTTGATTCATTACCGCAACCGTAACGAATGTTTGGTAGAACGGGCGGGGCAGCGCCCCATTACGACCGCATTTGGCGCATTTGAATTGATGGTCTACCGCGAGGTGTTGAGCGGCGCCACCCATTTGGCATTGGTGCGCGGCGACATTCAGCCCGATATCACCACCTTGGTCCGCGTGCATGAGCCGGTATCGGTGATGGATATCCTGGAGACTGATAGCCAGCGTCATTCGTTTAGCGTCGGCCAGGCGCTGGAACGCATCGCAGCCATCGGTCACGGGGTTGTGGTGTTGTTGCATCGTCCCGAAACGGCTGACGATTTATTGGCACATGCGCTGCCTGCGCAGGATACGCGTGTTCAACAAAAATGGGATGCGCGCACGTTCGGTGCGGGCGCTCAAATTCTGCGCGATCTAGGGGTCGGAAAAATGACATTGCTGGCCAGTCCGCGCAAAATTCCTTCATTGACCGGGTTTGGTCTTGAAGTCACCGGCTTTTCTGACTGAACAAGGAAGATAAATGGATTACGACGGCATTCAGGAAATCAGCCCGAATCTCGATGGCAGTGCTTTGCGGATTGGGGTGGTGATGAGCCGCTTCAACCGCGATATTTGCGATGCCCTGTTGGCATCTTGCTCCCACGCCTTGCTGAAACATGGTGTCCCATCGCACCAAATTTTGTTGGCTACCGTACCGGGCGCGTTGGAAATTCCGCTGGTGCTACGCAAATTGGCGAGCAGTGGTCAATATGATGCGTTAATTGCATTAGGCGCGGTGGTGCGCGGTGATACCTATCACTTTGAAGTGGTGTCCAATGAAATGGCCAGCGGCATTACCCGGGTGCAGTTGGAAACGGGCATTCCGGTGGCCAATGCGGTGTTGACCACCGATACCGATGAGCAGGCGCATATGCGTACGGCTGTCAAAGGCGCCGAGGCGGCTGAATGCGCCATTGAAATGGCCAATCTGCTGAGGTTGTTATGAGCACCGGTCGTCATCGAACGCGCGAGTTGGTGGTTCAGGCGCTTTATCAATGGTTATTGAATCCGCAACCGGTTCAGGCATTGCTGCGGCATTTGCGTGAGACAGAGCCTGACGGGTTTGATCAAGAGCGTTGTCAACAGTTGCTGGATGGTTTGACCGCGCATGCAACTGGGTTGGACCAGCAAATTGCCCATTTTATTGATCGGCCTGTGACGGCATTAAGTCCGGTAGAGCATGCGGTTTTGTTGTTGGGTGCGGAAGAGCTTGCCCACTATCCGGATGTGCCTTATCGGGTGGCGATTAACGAAGCAGTGGAATTGGCAAAAACCTTCGGTGGCACTGACGGGCATAAATTTGTCAATGGGGTGATGGACAAGTTGGCGGCGGTGTTGCGTCCCCATGAGTTTGTTGCGCGTCGGCGTTCCGAATCGGGTAAGTGATCATCGGGCATGACCGCCGAGTTTGATCTCATCAAGCGTTTTTTTTCCAGGCCGGTGCACGGCGTTGTGCTGGGCGTGGGGGATGATGCTGCTTTGCTGGATCCGTCACCCGGTTATCAACTGGCGGTTACCACCGACACCTTGGTAGCTGATGTGCATTTTTTTGCGGATGTCGATCCGGTTGCCTTGGGCTGGAAAGCCGTTGCCGTGAATCTGTCGGATTTGGCGGCCATGGGCGCCAAGCCACGCTGGTTAAGCCTGGCATTGACCTTGCCGGATATCAACGATCACTGGTTAGCGGGTTTTGCCCAAGGGTTCTATGATTGCGCCGAGCGTGCCGGTGCAGTGTTGATTGGCGGTGATACCACCCAAGGGCCGTTGGCGATCACCGTCACTGCGATGGGTGAGATTCAGCCGGGTGTCGCATTAAGGCGGGATACCGCGCTTGCCGGTGAGGATATCTGGGTGTCGGGAACATTGGGTGATGCCGCGCTTGGGCTGGCGGCGTTGCAGGGTCGCTTGACTGCGGATTTGGCCGATCAGGCGGTGTTGTTGCCGCGTTTGCTGACGCCTGCACCACGCAATGCGCTTGGGCTGGCCTTGGTCGGTCTGGCATCGGCCTGTATCGATGTGTCTGATGGCCTGCTGGCGGATTTGGGCCATATTCTTGAACGATCATCGGTGGGCGCAGTGGTGCGCTGGCCGGATGTGCCGGTAAGTTTGGCGGCCAGTCACTTTTCCAATTTCCCTGATTTCAGGGTTGCCGTGCTGGCCGGTGGCGATGACTACGAATTGTGCTTTACTGCACCAACCGCCAAGCGGGACAACATCCAATCATTGGCAGATACGCTGGCGGTGAGATTAAGCCTGATTGGTCAAGTTGTCGATTCCCCCGGATTGCGCGTGCTGGATGCCAAGGGCCAAGATATGGACTTGATCAAGGGGGGATATGAGCACTTCACGGCCTGATACCCGATTTTTGTTTCGCCATCCGGCGCATTGGATAGCACTGGGCTTCGGCAGTGGGTTGGCGCCCGTAGCGCCGGGCACGTTTGGCACCTTGGCGGGCATTCCCTTGTATTTTTGGTGGTTAGCGCCTTTGCCGGTTGCGTGGCAATATGGATTGATGGCTATCGCGTTTGTATTGGGTATTTCCGTGTGTGCCATTGCGGGGCGTGCATTGGGTGAAGTGGATCATGGCAGCATTGTTTGGGATGAAATTGTCGCCATCTGGTTGGTGTTGGCGATGGTACCGCACGATTGGCCGGGTGTTTTGCTGGGATTCATCTTTTTCAGGTTGTTCGATATTACCAAACCATTTCCGGTAGGCTGGTTGGACAAGCGCATGCACAATCCATTGGGGGTAATGCTGGATGACGTGTTGGCGGCGGCTTATGCCATCTTGGTCATTCGGTTGCTGTATTGGGCGCATGGGTGAGCGATGCAAATAAATGACGTTGAGCTTGAAACACTCGCCAAGCAGGTGGGCGAGCATTTGCAGGCTGTTGGTGGTGTTCTGGCCACAGCCGAGTCGTGCACAGGGGGTTGGGTGGGAGAAGTGCTGACTAGTGTGCCGGGTAGTTCGCAATGGTACGTGGGTGGGTTTATTACGTACGCCAATGCGGCCAAGCAAGGTTGGTTAGGGGTCAACGCTGACACCTTGATCCGGCATGGCGCAGTATCTGAAGCCGTGGCGGCGGAGATGGCATTGGGTGCTCTGGCGCGTAGTGACGCCACGTTGGCGTTATCGATTTCCGGAGTGGCCGGGCCTGGCGGTGGTACCGAGGCCAAACCGGTGGGCATGGTTTGTCTGGCTTGGGCGGAACGTGGGGGCATGGTGCTGACCACGACTTGCCGTTTTGATGGTGATCGGCGTGCTATTCGAGCACGTGCTGTGGCAGCAGCCCTGCGCGGGGTGATTGAGATCGTGCGGTGAACGTGACACAATACAGTTATTTACAATTGAGGTGAGTATGGACGAAAATCGGAGTAAGGCGCTGGCAGCGGCTTTGGCGCAGATCGAAAAGACGTTTGGCAAAGGCTCGATCATGCGCTTGGGCGATAGCGGCATTGAGCATGATATTCAAGTGGTATCGACCGGTTCGCTCGGGCTGGATATCGCCTTGGGTGCGGGTGGCTTGCCGCGTGGCCGTATCGTTGAAATTTATGGTCCTGAATCTTCCGGCAAAACCACATTGACCTTGCAGGTGATTGCGGAAATGCAAAAACTGGGCGGCACTGCGGCGTTTATTGATGCGGAACATGCGCTTGACCCGGTTTATGCGCAAAAATTGGGGGTTGATACCGCTAATTTGCTGATTTCGCAACCCGATACCGGCGAGCAAGCGCTGGAAATTGCTGATATGCTGGTGCGTTCGGGTTCGGTGGATATTGTTGTCATCGACTCGGTGGCTGCATTAACGCCAAAAGCCGAAATTGAAGGCGAAATGGGTGATTCGCACATGGGCCTGCAAGCCCGCTTGATGAGCCAAGCCTTGCGTAAGCTGACCGGTAATATCAAGCGGACCAATACATTGGTGATTTTCATCAACCAGATTCGTATGAAAATCGGCGTTATGTTCGGTAATCCGGAAACCACCACAGGCGGTAATGCACTCAAATTTTATGCCTCCGTGCGTATTGATATTCGACGCACCGGTTCCATCAAAAAAGGCGAAGAAGTGATTGGCTCGGAAACCCGGGTTAAAGTGGTGAAAAACAAAGTGGCACCACCGTTCAAGCAAGCCGAGTTTGACATTCTTTACGGCGAAGGTATTTCGCGCGAAGGAGAAATTGTTGACTTGGGCGTGGCGTGCAAGATCGTTGACAAATCGGGTGCATGGTATTCGTACAATGGTGAAAAAATTGGCCAAGGTAAGGATAATGCACGCGAATTCCTGCGCGAACATCCCGACATGGCTCGCGAGATTGAAAACAAAGTGCGCGATTCGCTGGGCGTAACGCCCATGGCCATGACGGTTGATCCGGATGGTGTCATTCTCTGACCCGCAAACGGCTAACGCAACTGGTGACCCCGTTGATCAAACACATCAACCGGTTGCGCTGTCCGTATTGCGCCAACGTGCGTTAGGATGGTTGGCCAGGCGCGAGTACAGCCAGTGGGAATTACAGCGGCGTCTGGTGCAGATCGGAGCAACCGCAGCGCAAGCAGACGCCTTGTTGACCGATTTGTTGGCGCGTGGTTGGCTGTCTGACGCACGCTTCGCGGAAGCGCGAGTGAATGCGCGTCAGTCGCGCAACGGCGTGCAACGTATCGCCCGTGAATTGCGCGCGCTTGGGGTGGATGATGAGACCATAACGCACGTCACGGTTGAGTTGCAGGCAACAGAAGTTGAGCGTGCGTTTGCCTTGTGGTGCAAGAAATTCAAGCAAAAAGCCGTAGAACCGCGTGAAAAAGCCAAGCAGTACCGGTTCTTGCAGGCACGCGGATTTTCGCACGCAGTCATACGGCAAGTGCTCGAGTCAGACACAGTGGAACGAGACTGATTCACCAGAATGTGTCACGGATGCGATGTGGCGCTTATATTGGCTTCCGGCTCGATGGCCCATAAATGATGGGTATCCAACATTAATCTATAGCGCGCCAAGCTGGCTTGCACGGCAGACTGGTTTTCGGCCAAGGCTGCATCCAGCGCTTGCCTGCGGGCAAGTAGCGTATCGTTCAGACTGGCTTCCCCCAGCAGATACGCACGGGCGGTCTTGTCGGCATTGCGTTCGGAAAGCTGGCGTGCCTGTTGTGCCAGTTGCCAGGCTTGCCAGTTACTGGTGGCCGTGTTCCATTCAATGGACCAGGTTTCCTGCAAGCGCTGCCGGACTGCCAGTTCTTTCTGGTGCGCCATGCTGGCGAGTGCATGCTGTTCGTCACTGGTTCTGCGCCGCAGTTCACCGGCAATCGGCACCGACACGCTCACGCCAACAAACGATGTCAGGCCGCTTTGTTCCGACATGTATTGCAAACTGACCGTCGGATCTGGCGTGCGCTCGGCATCTGCCAGTCTTGCTTTCAATCCGGCGGTCTGACTGGCATTTTGTGCCAATTGCAGCTCGTGGTTGTCAGAAAAGCCACTGTCGATCCACCATTGCATAGGGTGTTCAACGGGTTGCGGGTGGATATCTGACGGGTGTTTCGCCAGTTGCAGTGTCGGATAACGTTGCTGCAGTCGCAGTCGGGCATTCTGTTCAGACAGGCGGGCCTGCTGCAAGGACATGTTGGTTTGCAGCATGGCGGATCGGGCAAGATCACCATCGAGTTGCGAGGCATCGCCGGCACGGATGCGTTTTTCGATTGCAGCCAGTTGTTGTATAGCCAGATTGGATTGATGTTGCCAGATATCGGCTTCATGGCTGGCTGATTGCCAGTCGAACCATGCTGCCAGCAAAATACGCCCGGCTTCATGCATGGCATCGCCAAGTGACAGCATGCCTTCTTGCACGGTCTGCCGGCCGATTTCTTCATCCAGGGCGCTTTTTCCCGGCAAACGAACCGTGGTGGTCAGGCCGGCATACCAGTCACTCTGGTTTGCACCGATATCATGTAGATGGCGCTGGTATCCGGATGCCTGCACAGACCATTCATAAGGTCCGGCTGCAATGCGCGCACCGGCTGCTGTACTGGCCTGACTGCCATGTATGGCAGCTTGAACGGTTGGTGATTCACGCAAAGCGGACAGTGCGGCATCACTGGCGGGCAGGTCGGGCCAGTCTTCTGCCTGTGCCGGCGTAGCAGCCCACAGGTTGCATGTCAGATACAGCATCACAAGGGTGATGTATTTCATGTTAATTCTCCAGAAGCAAGAATTGGTGTGGTCCACCAACGGATATCGGGATTGGCAACATAGACACGCATGCGCGCCAGTAGTGGTTCAACT
>DDOT01000077.1:0-573 GCA_002341815.1 Thiobacillus sp. UBA2487
AATTCATGAAAAGATCGGGTTAATAAACCATGGCTATGAAGCAGTTATCCATCACCTGATATACTGGTAAACTACGGCTTTGGCACAACCATTGGCTCCCATGGAACGTCTGCGAGAAATACCGTACAACTACACATCGTTTTCTGACCGCGAAATCATTATCCGTCTGCTTGGGCAAGATGCGTGGACGTGGGTCAACGAATTACGCGCCGAGCGGCGCACCGGTCGATCAGCCCGCATGCTGTTTGAGGTATTGGGTGATATCTGGGTGGTGAATCGCAACCCGTATTTACAGGACGATTTACTGGCCAACCCCAAACGCTTGCGTGCGCTGGTTGATGCCCTGCATCACCGCTTGGCGGGGATTGCCGAACGTCGGCAAGACAACCCGCTGGTTGACCGCATTCTGGCGGCAGCGCAGCAAGCCGTGACCGATTTTGCTGCCGATTTCCGGCACACACAACAACTGCGCCAAGCCATTGTGCAACGTTTGGCACGCCACACCCGACGCGACAACATTCAATTTGACGGTTTGGCGCGCGTGGCGCATGTCACGGACGCCACCGACTGGCG
>DDOT01000077.1:661-862 GCA_002341815.1 Thiobacillus sp. UBA2487
CATTCCGCGCGGCGGTGGTACGGGCTATACCGGCGGAGCGATTCCGCTGGACAAGTATTCGGCGGTCATCAATACCGAAAAACTGGATCAGTTTTCCAGCATTGAACGCATCCCCCTGCCCGGCAGCGGCGTGGAATATCCCACAATTCATTGCGGTGCCGGGGTGGTGACCCAGCGGGTGATCGAGGCCGCTGATGCCGC
>DDOT01000077.1:951-1181 GCA_002341815.1 Thiobacillus sp. UBA2487
ATGTGGGGCACCACGCTGGATAATCTGGTGTCGTGGCGCATGGTGACGCCCGATGCTACCTGGCTGGAAGTCACGCGCCTCAACCATAATCTAGGCAAAATTCACGATCAGGCCAATGTGCAGTTTGAAATCCGGCATTTTGCCCCCGACGGTAAAACCCCGCGTGGCGAACCGGTTCGACTGGATATACCCGGCGCGCATTTTCGCAAGGCGGGTTTGGGCAAAGACGT
>DDOT01000077.1:1199-4537 GCA_002341815.1 Thiobacillus sp. UBA2487
TGGCCGGTTTGCCCGGTGTGCAAAAAGAAGGCTGTGACGGCATCATTACCTCGGCGCGCTTTGTATTGCATCGCATGCCCACGCACGGTCGCACCGTGTGTCTGGAATTTTTCGGTCAGGTGCGCGATGCCGTGCCGGCGATTGTGGAAATCAAGCATTACCTGGACCAGCACGCCCACGCTCAACTGGCTGGACTGGAGCATCTCGACTTCCGCTATTTACGCGCTGTGGGCTATGCCACCAAATCCAGTCGTCACCAAGCGCCGATCATGGTGCTGCTGGCCGATGTGGTATCGGATGATGCAGCCGCATGCGGCGAAGCNNCTGGCGAATGCCCGGGGTGGCGAAGGCTTCATTGCTGCCGGTGCTGCCGCACGCAAAAAATTCTGGCTGGACCGCGCCCGCACGGCTGCGATTGCGGCTCACACCAATGCTTTCAAAATCAACGAAGACGTGGTGATTCCGCTCGAACGTCTGGCCGACTACTCGGATGGCGTGGAACGCATCAACATCGAGCTGTCGATTCGCAACAAGCTGGACATGCTGAGCGCTCTGGATGAATTTTTTACGGGTGAATTGCCACTGGCGGTCGATGCAGACGCGCTGCCCAATCCCGAACTGACCGAACAACGCCGCTTGCAAGCTTTGGCGCTGGTGCGTGACGTGCGTGCACGCTGGTTGAATTGTCTTGAGCAGCTAGACCAACCGGCGCAAATGGATGGACAGGTTTGGCCGGACAGTTGGTTTCATGTCTTGCAAACCCATCAGGTGCGTATCTCATGGAAGCAAGAGGTACGGCGTGAACTGACGCAATGTTTCAGCGGGCGTGAATACCAACCGGTGCTGGATGCCTGTGATGCAATCCACCAGCGCATTTTGCGCGGACGGGTATTTGTGGCCTTGCACATGCATGCGGGCGACGGTAATGTGCACACCAATATTCCGGTTAACTCGGATGACTATGCCATGCTGCAGGCCGCCAATGCGGCAGTGGCACGCATCATGCAACTGGCACGCGATCTGGGTGGGGTCATTTCCGGCGAACATGGCATCGGCCTGACCAAACTTGAATTTTTGGACACCGCCACTATCGATCATTTTGCGACGTACAAACAGCAAATCGATCCGCACGGCCATTTCAACCGTGGCAAGCTGATGCACGGCGCCGACCTGCGCAACGCCTACACCCCCAGTTTTTCTTTGCTGGAAACCGAATCGCTGATCATGGAAAAATCAGAAATCGGCAGCATTGCCGATTCGATCAAATCCTGCCTGCGTTGCGGCAAGTGCAAGCCGGTATGCAGCACGCACGTACCGCGCGCCAATTTGTTGTATTCACCGCGTAACAAAATTCTGGCCACGTCATTGTTGATCGAAGCATTTTTGTACGAGGAACAAACCCGCCGTGGCGTTTCTTTGCAACATTTCGATGAATTCGGCGATGTGGCCGACCATTGCACGGTGTGCCACCGTTGCGCCAACCCTTGTCCGGTCGATATCGATTTTGGCGATGTGTCGGTTGCCATGCGTAACTTTTTGCGCAAGCAGGGGCGCAAAAAATTCAACATCGGCACCGCTGCCGGCATGTTCTTTTTGAACGCCAAGGACCCGGCTACCATTAAATTAACCCGCAAAATGATGATTGAGTGGGGTTATAAAGCCCAGCGCATGGGCTACCAACTGTTTCGACGTTTGGGATTGTCACGCGCACAAACCACCCAACCACCGGCCACGTTGGGCAAGGCACCGATCAAGGCGCAGGTGATTCATTTTGTAAACCGTCCCTTACCCGCCAATGTGCCCAGCCAAACCAGTCGGGCCATGCTGGGACTGGAGGACAACAGCATCGTGCCGGTGCTGCGTAACCCGAGCAAACTTACCGATGAGTCGGATGCGGTATTTTATTTTCCGGGGTGCGGGTCGGAGCGGCTGTTTTCGCAAATCGGCTTGGCCACTCAGGCCATGTTGTTCTCGTTAGGCACTCAAACCGTGTTGCCACCCGGCTATTTGTGCTGCGGCTACCCGCAGACCTCCACCGGCAATGCCGATAAAGGCGATGCCATTACCACCGAGAACCGTGTGTTGTTCCATCGGGTAGCCAACACACTGAATTATCTGGACATTAAAACCGTGATTGTGTCGTGCGGCACCTGCATGGATCAGTTGCTGACCTACCAATTTGAAAAAATATTCCCGGGTTGCCGGTTGTTGGACATCCATGAATACCTGATGGAAAAAGGCGTGAAACTGGAAAATACCACCGGTACGCGCTATATGTACCATGACCCATGCCACACACCCATGAAGACCTATCAACCGGCCAGTGTGGTGGATACATTAATGGGTACCCCGGTGCTGAATTCTGACCGCTGCTGCGGGGAATCTGGCACGCTGGCCTTTAGTCGCCCGGATGTTTCCACCCAGGTCCGGTTTCGCAAGGAAGAAGAAATCCGCAAAGGCACCTTGCAAATTCGCAGCGCTACAGACGCGCAACAGCCGATCAAAATTCTGACGTCATGTCCGTCTTGTTTGCAAGGTTTGTCGCGCTACGATGATGAAACCAATACCACGGCAGATTATGTGGTCATTGAAATGGCGCGGCAATTATTGGGTGAGCACTGGATGCAGGATTATATTCGCGACGTGAATAATGGCGGTATTGAACGGGTACTGCTGTGAACAACCGGCGTACCGGCGCGGGTTGCCGCCTGACAAGCTGTCACAGGCGAGCGCAGCCGCCAGACCTGATGGCCGCCCTTTATCTGGCTGCCCGCTTGGCCAATGCTTTAACCAAATAACTGACCATCGCTTGCACCGGCTGACGACCGGTGTCAACCACCATATCCGCCACTTCGCGGTACAGGGGATCGCGCAACGCCAGCAAATCACTCAGTTTTTTGCGTGGGTCATCTACTTGCAGCAACGGTCGGTTGCGGTCATGCCGGGTGCGTGCCCACAGCTCGTCCACCGTGGCGCGTAAATAAATCACCGTACCATGATCACGGATCAGTGCGCGATTCACGTTACTCATGACAATTCCGCCGCCGGTAGCCAACACAACACCATCACGATGCACCATGTCCAGCAGCACCTGCTCTTCTCGCCGCCGAAAGCCTGACTCGCCCTCCACCTCGAAAATCATGGGGATGCTGACCCCGGTGCGCCGCACAATTTCTTGATCGGTATCGTGAAATGGCAGGTGCAACTGGCGCGACAACAGTCTGCCGACCGTTGACTTGCCAGAGCCCATTAACCCCACCAAGATGATATTGTCCGGATCCGTACGCTGCATGAATGGCGTGGATAATAATCCTGCATTAACGCAGGGTCATATCGTC
>DDOT01000152.1:0-150 GCA_002341815.1 Thiobacillus sp. UBA2487
TGCTCTACCAACTGAGCTACCCAGCCACGAAGTCGGCTATTAAACCGTAAAACCATGGTTTGCGTCAAGTTATTTCTCGAATCTGGTGTGCATTGGCATTATCGTGGGGCGCTAACCAGGTTCATACGGGCGCTGATGGTGTCGGTATGT
>DDOT01000152.1:206-3462 GCA_002341815.1 Thiobacillus sp. UBA2487
GCCAGTCTGGCAGCTTGGGTATTGCTGAGACGGGCTGCACTGGTGTGAAAATAATGCTGTGCGGCGGCCTCTGCACCGAAGATGCCGTTGCCCCATTCAATGATATTGAGATAGATTTCCAGAATCCGGTGTTTGCTCATCATGTGTTCAAGCATGACGGTAACGACAGCTTCTTCCAGCTTGCGTCCCGGGGTGCGATGTGAAGAGAGAAACAGGTTTTTTGCCAGTTGTTGGGTGATGGTCGAGCCGCCGGCGACAATGTGACCACGTTGCAGATCTTTGCGTGCAGCATCTTGAATGCCTTTCCAGTCGAATCCGTTATTTTGCAGAAAGGTGCTGTCTTCCGATGCGATGACTGCCCGTTTGAGCGCGGGCGAGATTTGGGTATAAGCCACCCAATGCTGCTGTAATTTGGCGTGTGGATCGGATTGTTGCAGCTCGGCCAGTCGGACTTCCATCAAGGCACTGTGTTGGGGGTTGTGGGTGGTGTACCACCAGACCTCGGCAAGCAGCCATAATTGATAACCCAGCAGTAAGGCCGTGCTGGTTAAGAAGATGCGAGTCAACCAAGCGTTTATCATGTGTTGGCCGATGTCAGGCTGGCGCGCAATTCAGCGAGCACCGGGCGGGTGTCGGGTCGAATGCCGCGCCACAAGGCGAAGGATTCTGCGGCTTGCTCGACCAGCATGCCAAGTCCGTCATGCACCTGATGTGCGCCCTGTTGACTGGCGTATTGCATGAAGGCAGTGGGTTGTGCTGCATACATCATGTCATACGCCAGACTGTTGGCGGCAAACAGTCCTGTTGGTAAAGGTAGCGATTCGCCGTTCAGGCTGGCGGAAGTGGCATTGATCACGCAGTCAAATTCCAGGCTGCCAAGCGCGTGCAAGGCCATGCCGGTAATGCTGATATTTGACCGGCCAGGCGTTGCAGCGAGCAATAAGTTGGCTAAAGCAACGGCTTTGTCCGGGGTCCGGTTGGTGATGCAAAGTTGTTGCGGTGATTGCGCCAACAACGGAGCCAATACGCCCTTTGCTGCGCCGCCCGCACCGATCAGCAGGATGCGTTTTCCGGAAAGTGTAAACTGAATGTTATGCAGGATGTCGTTAACCAGGCCAATGCCGTCGGTGTTGTCTGCGTAAATGAGTGAGCCGTCAAAATAAAGGGTATTGGCGGCACCAGCCAGTTCGGCACGTGGTGAACGTCGGTCTGCGAGTTGCCAGGCTTGCTCTTTGAATGGAACGGTCACATTCGCGCCACGCCCGCCTGCGTCACGAAAAGCGAGAACGGTAGCAGGGAAGGCATCCAATGGTGCAATTAGTGTGTCGTACGTGATGTCTTGCCCGGTTTGCTTGGNNGTATGAATGGCGGGGGAACGAGAGTGGTGGATTGGGTTGCCAATCACAACGTAGCGATCGCTCAAAATATGCCCCCATCCGGATAAAAGTGGATAGTTTACCAGTTGGTGTGGTGAATGGGCGATTGTGCTTTTGCACTATATTGGTGCTTAATGGCTGATTGCTGCATTTTTTTGGTGCAACAAGTAAATGGGGCGCGAAGTGACAGCAGCGTAGATAAAAATTGTTTTGCATCCATGTGTATTAAGTCGCATAATCGCCAATGGTTTTGTCTGCGTGTTGCAGGCTGAAATAGATGTTGGGATGTGGACAATGCAGCTTGGGAGTCTGTCGGGCTTGCTGGTACAAATCCTGCTTGTGTTGATCGGTTAAATAGAGTTTTTTGTTGTTATCGCGCGAGGAGATTTCAATGGCAGTCGCCAAAGTAATGCAAATGGTAAAAGATGAACAAGTCCGGTTTATTGATTTCCGCTTTACCGACACACGTGGCAAAGAGCAACACGTGAGTGTACCTGTGTCGCAGTTTTCTGATGAAAAATTTACCGAAGGCCATGCATTTGATGGTTCTTCGATTGCCGGCTGGAAAGGAATCCAGGCATCCGACATGATTCTGATGCCTGACGCAGATAGTGCCCGGATGGACCCATTCCGCGATGAACCAACCTTGATTTTGACCTGTGATGTGATTGAGCCTTCTGACATGAAGGGTTATGACCGCGATCCACGTTCACTGGCCAAGCGCGCAGAAGCGTATCTCAAGTCAACCGGTATTGGTGATACGGCTTTCTTTGGTCCTGAGCCGGAATTTTTTGTCTTTGATTCTGTGACCTGGAAAACCGACATGTCGGGCAGCATGGTCAAGATTCGCTCAGAAGAGGCATCTTGGGAATCCGACGAAAATTACGAAGGTGGTAATATGGGCCACCGCCCTGCGGTTAAGGGCGGGTATTTCCCGGTTCCTCCGGTTGACAGCCTGCAAGACATCCGCTCTGCCATGAGCATGGCGCTGGAAGAAATGGGCGTAGAAGTTGAAGTGCATCACCACGAAGTGGCAAATGCCGGTCAGTGCGAAATCGGCACCAAGTTCAGCACCCTGACCAAGCGTGCAGACCAAACCCAGATCCTGAAGTATGTGGTACACAATGTGGCGCACAGCTATGGCAAAACCGCCACCTTCATGCCAAAACCGATTGTTGGTGACAATGGTTCGGGTATGCACGTTCATCAATCTATCTGGAAAGATGGCAAAAACCTGTTTGCTGGTAACGGTTACGCAGGCTTGTCCGAATTGGCGCTGTATTACATCGGCGGTATCATCAAACATGCCAAGGCACTGAACGCCATCACCAATCCGGGTACCAACTCGTACAAGCGTCTGGTGCCGGGTTTTGAAGCACCTGTGATGTTGGCCTATTCTGCACGTAACCGTTCAGCATCGATTCGTATTCCTTATGTGGCAAGTGACAAGGCCCGTCGGATTGAAGTGCGTTTCCCGGATCCTACCGCCAATCCTTATCTGGCATTTTCTGCCATGTTGATGGCGGGCCTGGACGGTATCCAGAACAAGATTCATCCCGGTGAAGCCGCTGATAAAAACCTGTATGACTTGCCACCGGAAGAAGAAGCCAACATTCCGAAGGTTTGCCATTCATTGGATCAAGCATTGGAAGAGTTAAACAAAGATCGCGAGTTTTTGACCCGTGGTGGCGTGTTTACCAATGATATGATTGATGCGTATATCGAATTGAAAATGGAAGAAGTCACGCGTTTCCGCATGACCACTCATCCGGTTGAATTCGATATGTACTATTCGCTCTAATCAGGCAGATGGTTAACCCGATCATTTCATGAATTCGCGTGATGATCACGCAGGATTTTGTTACAGAGTGGAATTTTAT
>DDOT01000152.1:3471-5666 GCA_002341815.1 Thiobacillus sp. UBA2487
GTGATTCATACGCCCAATGGAATAAAATTTCAATATGGAACAAAAGGCAAGTGAGGGCGCGCGTTAACTTATGAAAAGATCGGGTTAAGTAAAAGGGGCGGAGTAATCCGCCCTTTTTTGCGTTGGGCCGTTTAACGGAGTCTTTTTCGGGATGTGATGAATGCGCTGGTTATTGGCATGGGTGTTAGGGGTGTGGATCGTTGGGGCGCAGGCTGAGATATACAAGCATGTGGATGCTAACGGGGTGGTTACCTATACGGATTATCCGATGCGGGGAGCTCAACGGTTGCACATCGGTAAAGAAGGTGCCAATTGGGGAAAAGCCGGTGTACAGCCTGCCACAGGGCATGCGTCATATGCGCGCGAGAATGTTGTGATGCCGGCCATTGAGACCGCGACCCAAAAAAAACGGGATAATTTGCGCCGTGATGTGTTGCAAGATGAATTGACCAAAGAGCAACAGGCGCTTGATCAGGCGAAATCAGCGCTCGCCAAGGCAGATGATTCAGATGCGCCGGCAGGTAGTGCTGCCTGGCGCACGAAACAAGTCAAATTGTCGGATGCCGTTCGATTGCACACAGATAATGTAGAAGCACTGCAGCGCGAATTGCAACGTATTCATTGATTGCGCCAAACGCGTGCATTTTAGTGCAATGGATAAGCTAATCTGGCGTGCTAATTGCTTGAATAGACCGTAAGCGCAGCAGTTGCGTGTATTGTGCACTGTTTAAGTGCGCGCAATGAATCGGAAGGTGGCATGGACGCAGTGAGTTTGCAGTTTTCTGGTCTTGAGTGGTTGGCGACCGCCGTGTTGGCGTTGGATCGGCAACGGCGGGTCTGTTATATTAATCCGGCCGGTGAAAATTTGTTGGCTACCAGTTCTGGCGTGGTCCTGGGGCTCTCGCTGGAAACCTTGTTTCCTCATGCAACGCAATTACACACGGCGTTGGACTACGCGCAAGCCAAAAACGCGAGTTTTACCGAGCATGAGTTGTTGTTGCAAACGGGCGAAACTCCGTTGCAATTAAGTGCAACCTTCACTGCGGTAGAGACCGACGCTTTTTCCTACCTGATCGAATTTCAAGCAATGAATCAGCAATTACGGGTGATGCGCGATGAACAGCGTTTATTGCAACAGCAGGCAAACCGTGAACTGGTGCGCAATCTTGCCCATGAAATCAAAAATCCGCTGGGTGGCATTCGGGGTGCTGCGCAATTGCTGGAACATGAGCTGCCTCTGGATACCCGAGAATATACCCGGGTGATTATTCATGAAGCGGATCGTTTGCAATCATTGATGGATCGGTTGCTTACGCCACATCGTTTGCCGCACATTGGTCCCTTGAATATTCATGAGGTGCTGGAACGTGTGCGCAGCGTAACCTTGGCGGAAACCCCGCGCGGGCTCAGCATTCGGCGTGATTATGATGTCAGTATTCCTGATGTGGTCGGCGATCGCGAGCAATTGATACAAGTGGTGTTAAACATTGTGCGCAATGCAGCGCAGGCCCTCAAAAATCAGGGCGATATTGTTTTGCGGACCCGAGTGGTACGTCAAGTGACTTTGGCCATGAAGCGTTATCCCATGGCTGTGCAAGTGCAGATTATGGATAACGGCCCTGGTATTCCCGAAGCGATTCGTGAGCGTATTTTTTTCCCGTTGGTGTCAGGACGAGAAGGCGGCAGTGGCTTGGGTCTGACGCTCGCACAAACGTTTATTCAACAACACCACGGTACGATAGAAGTGGAAAGCCGTCCCGGTCGAACTGTATTTTCTGTTTTGTTGCCACTTGGGCATCAAACGGTACTTAATTGATTAAAAAATGGTGAAGTCATGCTGAAACCGGTCTGGATTATTGATGATGATCGCTCGATTCGTTGGGTGTTTGAAAAAGCGCTGCAACGAGAAGGGATCGAGTTTGCCAGTTTTTCGTCGGTGGCAGAGGTAGAAGCCGAATTGCAGCACAGCCTGCCGCAGGTTGTGGTAAGCGATATTCATATGCCAGGAGGGTCGGGGCTTGAGTTGTTGCAGCGACTGGTGAGTCGCTTCCCGCGTTTGCCAGTGATTATCATGACAGCCTATTCCGATCTTGAATCCGCAGTGGCTGCGTTTCAGGGGGGGGCGTTCGAATACCTGCCGAAACCGTTTGATGTGGATAACGCAATCGAGCTTATTCGCCGGGCCATCGATGAAC
>DDOT01000152.1:5702-5887 GCA_002341815.1 Thiobacillus sp. UBA2487
GCGGCAATGGACGGCGTGCCGGAAATGTTGGGCCAGGCGCCCGCCATGCAAGAAGTCTTTCGTGCCATTGGTCGTCTGTCGCAATCCAATGCAACGGTGTTGATTACAGGTGAGTCTGGTACAGGCAAGGAATTGGTCGCTTCGGCCTTACATCGACACAGTTTGCGGGCAGCACGGCCTTTTAT
>DDOT01000182.1:0-148 GCA_002341815.1 Thiobacillus sp. UBA2487
CCCAACATTCGCTTTACAGGCTAGAATGAGCGCTTTGTCATACATCCACCGCAACCATGGATAAACTTTTTCTGCGTGATTTCAGCGTACACATGATTATCGGCGTTTACGACTGGGAGCGCACCACACCACAAACCGTCCGGCTTGA
>DDOT01000182.1:235-1918 GCA_002341815.1 Thiobacillus sp. UBA2487
ATCCGCCAGCACATTGCAAACCACGAGTTTCACCTGCTTGAAACCTTGGCAGAGCACATTGCCAGCCTGATACTTCAAGAGTTTGGCGCACCGTGGGTGCAAGTCAGCGCGACCAAACCAGGGGTCGTGCGCGGTGTTGGTCAACTGGGCATCACCATTGAGCGGTGCGCCGGCACCAACTGACCTGTACGTTGCTTTCATGACATTCCACTCCGTAACCAAATCCTGCGTGAGCATCATGTGAATTCATGAAAAGACCGGGCTAATCATGCGGAATTTTGTTATCGGATCAATTATCGAGCGTGGTACCGTTACCCATAAACGAGTGACGGCACGCTTTCATCTGATCAAGCACGTTTCATCTCTCACGTGGCCCGTGGATGGTGCTGCGCATGCAGTTGCTTGAGCCGTTCTCTCGCCACATGGGTATAAATCTGCGTGGTTGAAATATCGGCATGTCCCAACAATAATTGCACCACCCGCAAGTCAGCACCATGATTCAGCAAGTGGGTGGCGAATGCGTGGCGCAGCACATGCGGAGACGGCAGGTGCCGCAGGCCGGCCTGGCGCGCACGTCGTCGCAACAAATACCAAAATGCCTGTCGGGTCATGGCCGCACCGCGCTGGGTTAGAAACACGGCGTCATCCTGATGATGCGCCATCAACGCCGGACGCGCTGCATGCAGATAGCGTTCAAGTGCTTGCACTGCCAACTCACCCAGCGGCACCAACCGTTCTTTGCTACCCTTGCCCATCACCCGCACCACACCCGCCACCACATCCACCTGGCGCAACCGCAACCCCACCAGCTCGGACACCCGCAAGCCGCACCCGTACAACGTTTCCAGCATCGCGCGGTCCCGCAAATCCATCACATCTTCACCGTGGACACTGCTGAGCAAGGCATCGACATCAGCCTCGCTCATCGATTTTGGCAAACTGCCAGGCTGGCGCGGCGACGCGATACCACTCACCGGGTTTTCTGCGCTCAAGCCTTCACGTACCGTCCAACCATAAAACCGGCGCAAGGTTGACAGTGCGCGCGCAGTGCTGCGCGGGCTATATCCTTTCGTATAACGGAGATATAAAAATTGTTCAATATCGGCGCGTGCAATGTCCAATAGTGCGCGCTTATTGCATGCGCCGGCAAATGCCAACAGATCACGCCGATAACTTTCCAGCGTATTGCGTGCCAAACCATGTTCCAGCCATAGTGCATCGCAAAAACGATCCAGCAACTCATTGACTTGCGTCACAGCAGCTCTTTCATTCGTCCGCAGGAATTGCCATCAACCGCAATCTCGCCAACTGTTGCAATTTTTCAATCGGACATGCGGACTCGATCGTCTGGTACATTCGTCGCGCATCCGCCAGATGCGTCGCTTTTGTCAACGCGTCTGCTGCCGCCAACCGATCCTGCCACCCATCCTCTTCAGATATCGCATGCCGACCAGCCTGCAAATACCAATCAGCGGCTTGTATCGGACTCGCCAACCCGGCCAGTTGCCGCATGACTTCCGGCTGCAACGCGCCCTGCGCCTGCCCCAGCAATCCTTGTAACAGCGGTTGCGCCTGCTCTGCGGGCATGCCGGCGCGCACCCCGTTGCCGATGCATACCGACATTTGCCACAACGTATTATTGTCAGGCCGGGTGACGGCGGCCAACCAAGCCGTCATGGCGGG
>DDOT01000182.1:1994-6011 GCA_002341815.1 Thiobacillus sp. UBA2487
GTCGATTAAACCCTGCCACATCCGGTCAGCCAAGACAAACTGGCGCACAGCGAATGCCGCACGCCCCAAACGCCAGCGCACGCCAGCGTCCAGTTCTTTGGCGTTGTTTTCATGCCATTGATCCTCGAACACCGCCAATGCCGCCTTATCCAACCCGGCTTGATGCAACTGATCCAACAGGGCCAGCATCGCGCGCTGGCGCAGGGCCGGATCATTGGCCGATTGCACTAAATGCGCCCAAATCGCGCGGCTCATCAAGGGATCCGTAACCGTCAATTTATCAGCCTGCTCCGCCCACCCCTTGTCCGAACCGAACAACAACAAGGCCACATTGCCAAATCCTTGCGAAAGATCATGCCAGCCTTGCCACAACGCAACCACCATTTGCCCGGATGGCGGCGCATCACCATTCACCGCTTGTTCCAACAACATCACTTGCATGCGCTCGTCATGCGCATGGTCTGCCGCCGTATGCAATACCACCCATTCACCCGGTTTAAGCGGTTGGGTCAACAAGCGCGCCAATGCCTGCTCGCGCACATCATGCGACAAATCGTCATTGCAGGCATCCAACAACCAAGCCAGTCGATCCGTATTGGCCAAATGTTGGCGCAAACTGCTCAACCCTTGATTTTTGCCGGCGGCCAGCTCTGCCACCACCATGGCATGATCCAAATCTGCCTGATGCCCATAATCCTGAAGGTAACGTTGCCACAAACTGAACACTTGCTCATCCATACCGGGCATCAAATGGCTTTGCACCACCATGGACTGCAAGAGGGGTAAAGTCGCCGCATCGGGTGATAATTGCCAAATCAACGCCTGCAAATAATGCCGAGCCGTTTGCGGTTGTTGCAGGGTTAATGCGGCATGTGCGGCCAGTGCATAGGCTTTGCGGCGCAAATCATCCGAAGATGCGTCTGGCAAGGCCGCTGCCGCTTTTAACACCTCATCCGGTTTATCGGCCAGCGCCAATGCCTGCCATAACCATGGTTCTGTTTGTGCGCGAGCATCGGCATCCGATGCATTGGGCATGGCTTGCAAGGTTTGCACGGCCAAAGACGCCGCTCCCACATTCAATTCGTAGCGAGCCTGGTCCAGCGTATCCGCAGCATGCACCCCATGGGCAAATAATGCACCGATCAACAGCAAAAAACGGGTATTTCGCCCGATTTGGGTTAAAATCATGATTTACCGATCATCTGTTGCGCAAAATGGATATTAAAACCTATATGCACCAGCTCGGGCAAGCTGCCCGTAACGCCTCGCGCACGTTGGCGCGTGCCGATGCCCGTTTAAAAAACGCCGCCCTGTTTGCGATGGCGGATGCCATTGACCGCCGGCGCGATGAACTGCTTGCCGCGAATGAAGCAGATTTGGCCGATGCACGCCAGCGCGACCTGAGTGACGCGCTACTGGATCGTCTGGCGCTGTCCGCAACCGGTGTAGCCGGCATGTCCGACGGTTTGCGTCAAATTGCAACCCTTGCCGATCCGGTCGGTGAAATCACCGATCTCAAATTTCGACCATCCGGCATCCAGGTCGGCAAAATGCGCGTGCCGCTTGGTGTTATCGGCATTATTTATGAAGCGCGACCAAATGTCACGGCCGATGCCGCCGGACTTTGTCTGAAATCCGGCAATGCGGCCATTTTACGTGGCGGCTCGGAAGCCATACGCAGCAATCGCTTGATTGCGGCCTGCGTGACCGAAGGATTAAAAATCGCCGGCTTGCCTGAATCGTGCGTGCAAGTGGTGGACACCACCGACCGCAGTGCCGTCGGTGAACTCATCACGATGCGGGACTATGTCGACGTTATCGTGCCGCGCGGCGGCAAGGGACTGATCGAGCGTCTGATGGCCGAATCACGCATCCCGGTTATCAAACATCTGCACGGCGTTTGCCATGTTTATATTGATGATGCCGCAGATACCGGTAAAGCGATCCGCATTGCCGACAACGCAAAAACCAGCCGCTATGGTACCTGCAATACCACCGAAACCCTGTTGGTAGCGGCCAGTCGGGCTGACGAAATGTTACCCGCCATCGCTGCCATCTATCGCAACAAACAGGTTGAGATGCGTGGCTGCCAAGCCACCTGCCAACGGATACCCGATGCCATTCCCGCCACCGAACAAGACTGGCATACCGAGTATTTGGCGCCCATCATTTCCATCCGCATCGTTAATGGTCTGGATGAGGCCATTGAGCATATCAATCATTATGGCTCGCAGCACACGGACAGCATCGTGACCGAAAACTATACCGTCGCGCGCCGCTTTCTGCGCGAAGTCGATTCCAGCAGCGTAATGGTAAACGCATCCACCCGTTTCGCTGATGGCTTTGAATATGGTCTGGGCGCAGAAATCGGCATTTCTACCGATAAAATCCATGCGCGCGGCCCGGTAGGGCTGGAGGGATTGACCTCACAAAAATGGATTGTTCTGGGTGACGGGCACGTGCGTGGGTAAAGAAGCAATCGGACTGTTTGGCGGCACCTTTGACCCGATACACCTTGGCCACCTGCGCTTGGCAGAAGAACTGTCCCAAGCCATCGGATTAAGCCATGTGCGCTTCATTCCGGCCGGCCAGCCACCACACAGAAGACGTCCCCAGACCGCTGCTCACCATCGACTGGAAATGGTTCGTTTGGCCATTGCCGACAATCCCGGTTTTGTGCTGGACGATCGGGAAACCAAGCGGAACGCGCCATCATGGACCGTCGAAACGCTCGAATCCCTGCGCATCGAACTGGGTAACACACAACCGCTCTATCTTCTACTCGGCGCAGACGCCTTTCTGGGACTACCCGGCTGGCACCGTTGGCAAGAATTATTTGAATTGACCAACATCGCCATTGCCCACCGACCCGGCTATCCGCAAAATCAATGGCAAGAGGCCATGCCCCTCGGCTTGCGCGAACAATTTGAAACGCGCCTTGCACAAGCGGATTGCGCGCATAGTGCTGCCGGCCGCATTTTAATCAAACCCATCACCGCGTTGGATATCTCCGCCACCGGTATCCGGGAAGCCTTACAACACCATCATTCGCCCAGATACCTGCTACCCGCACCGGTATTGGATTACATTGACCAACATCACTTATATACACCGGAAACCGCATGAATATCGATCAAATCGTCGCCGCCGTCGTTGACGCCATTGAAGACATCAAAGGCAATGACATCGTGGTACTTGACGTCGCCAATCAAAGCCCTCTGTTCGAACGCATGATACTGGCCAGCGCCGATTCAACGCGCCAAACCCGCGCAATTGCCCAACATGTCGCCGAAAAACTCAAAGAACAGGGCGTTAGCGGACAAGGCACTGAAGGCATGGGGCAAGGCGAATGGGTCCTGCTGGACTTGGGATCGGTCATTGTCCACGTCATGCAACCTGCCGTGCGTCAATACTATAGCCTGGAAGCCTTATGGAGTGCCGGTGTTGACCAACGCCGCCAATCAGAAGCCGGCTAGACTGCAAGCGGTAGCCGGATGAAAATTCACCTGTTGGCGGTCGGCCAGAAAATGCCTGACTGGGTAGCGCACGGCTATACCGAATACAGTCGACGCATGCCACGCGAGGCACCGCTGCTACTCACCGAAATCCGAGCCGACAAACGGGTGCCCGGCAAGACCGCGCAACAATTCATGGCCGCCGAAAGTGAACGTATCCTGTCTGCGATTCCGCCACAGAGTCTGGTCTGGGCGCTGGATGAACACGGCACCCAACCCGACACCTTACAACTGGCGGACTGGCTACGCGACGCCCTGCAGTCCGGACAAGACCTTTGCCTGATCATCGGCGGACCCGATGGCCTGGACCCAGCCGTCAAGGCCCACGCCAAACGATTGGTCGGATTGTCCCGCATGACCCTGCCGCACCCCTTGGTGCGTATCGTGGTGGCCGAACAACTGTATCGCGCCATGAGCATCATTCATCATCACCCTTATCACCGGGAATGATGCAAAGATCGGGCTAGCCCGATCTTTGCATGAATTCGCGTGATAATCACGC
>DDOT01000031.1:0-170 GCA_002341815.1 Thiobacillus sp. UBA2487
GTCGATCAGATTGGCTAGCCAGTTGCAAGGTTTGGCGGAGTGCCTGTATAAAGCGTATTGGTCGCGAAATAAACACGATCAGGGTCGTGATGAGCAGGTTGGACAATCCACGCTGTAGCACATAACGGGTTTTGGTACGTTCCTGCTCGTCTAGTGGATCAACCAATGCA
>DDOT01000031.1:260-457 GCA_002341815.1 Thiobacillus sp. UBA2487
TGATAAAGTACGCGATACGCATGGGTTGACAAGGGCCATCCATCAAATGGGGTGAATGGTAACCCATAATGATGTCGTTTGTATGCATGCCTGTTATTGGGTGTCTGTTATTGGGAATGCTCCGCAAGCATGCGGTATCCAGCTTTATCCGGATCCTTTCATGAATTCGCGTCATGATCACACAGGATTTTGTTACA
>DDOT01000031.1:606-2271 GCA_002341815.1 Thiobacillus sp. UBA2487
AATTTATGAAAAGATCGGGTTATACATCACCGAAAATAATTTTTGTGGCAATGCCATAACCAACGGTAGTAACATCCACGTTTTCGTTTTGATTTGATATGACATACACATGACAGTCTGGCACATGTTAAGCTTGATCGGTAGCTTTAATATCAGCATGCCCTCAGCCGTGGTGATTGCGTTATGGCTTGTTCGGATGCCTGATAAATCTCCATTTTGGCAATGGATATGGTTGTTGACCGCCGGATTTTTTATTGTTGTCGCCAGTAAACTGGCCTTCATAGGGTGGGGCATTGGCATACACCGCATAGATTTCACTGGTTTTAGTGGTCATGCCATGCGTGCTGCCGCCATTTTTCCAGTTATGTTTTGGTTAATAGCCGATCGACTACACCATCAGTACCGCAATGTCGGAGCCATGGCGGGCGCCGTATTAGCTTTATTTATCAGCATCTCACGCGTGGTGGTCCACGACCACTCATCATCTGAAGCCATTAGCGGTGCATTGATTGGATTTTTCATCAGCGCGTCTTTTTTATACCGCAATCAGCATCGCGCACAATCACATTTGCCAACCTTGGTTGCCGCAGCAAGCGTGATGTTTCTTTTGCTCACCCCAACACTCCCCCCCACCCCCACACAAAGTATTTTGGAACGCACAGCCTTGCTACTGTCAGGTCACTCCAGCCCGTACATACGAGCCACATGGCAAATGACCAAGCATCAACCCGTTATTGCGCAGGTTGATCTAAATACACAATTTTAGCCGTAGCGCGCAAATCGGCCATCTCATGATGCAAGCTGCGATCTTGTGCCGCTAGTGCATAATCATGTTCAACCAAGGCTTGTGCATCATCGAAACCCAATGGCTGCGAATCGGCGCTTTCCAGCACCCAAAATTCTATTTCACCACTATCCTGATGAACAGGCAGCACATCCCACGGCTTCATTTTCGATAACGCCTGCGCACGTGCCTCGGTCAACATATCAGGTTCAACCACATCCACCACACGCGTCATATCTGGCCATTGTATTTTGATCAATCTAGC
The DNA here is from genome assembly GCA_002341815.1 of Thiobacillus sp. UBA2487. Taxonomy (GTDB): domain Bacteria; phylum Pseudomonadota; class Gammaproteobacteria; order Burkholderiales; family Sulfuriferulaceae; genus Sulfuriferula. The sequence goes on from DDOT01000031.1 coordinate 1,656, forward strand.
CGCATTTTCATCCAACACAGAAAAATTGGACAACATGCGCGCCAGTTGTTGCTGACGGGCGCTATCACCCCGTAAAATCCAGCGCGCCACGTGCCAGGCCTGTCGATTGGCATATAGCCAGGGGTGCGCATCATACCAGGCCCGCAGTTGTTCAATAGACGGTTGACCGGCATTTTCAGCCAGATGCTGCCCCCAATCATCCAACAGCGCCATTTTACGTGCGTACAACATATCCAGCATCACCGGCGCACGCGCATCAAATCCATCTTGTTTGGCAGCCGTCTCGGCCAAATGCTGGTCAATGACGGCATCAATGGCTGCACGACGCGCATCGGACGCATTGGTAAGCGACAATGGATGCTTTTGCATGTACTGGTCAACTTCACCAAAGGTGATTTCCTCGCCATTTACGGTGGCCAGGACTTGCGAATGTCCGGTTTCATTTTTAAATTGGCATCCTGACAACGCAAACACCACCAAACCGCCGGCCACCAACGCATGCCTTTTTGTTTTCCCAAACATCACCCACCCCCAACCATCAATTTTGTCTATCGGTGACTATCTAACCCGAGCTTTTCATAAATTAACGCGTGCCCTCACTGGGGTTCCATATTGA
>DDOT01000031.1:2314-4927 GCA_002341815.1 Thiobacillus sp. UBA2487
ATTCCACTCTGTAACAAAATACTGCGTGATCATCACGCGAATTCATGAAAAGACCGGGCTAACAACCTACGTCTCAACGTGCCTAGGCTTGGTTTTGCCGAGCGTGACCGGTCCGTGGCACTGTCAGCAACTGAACCGGCACTCAGGTGCACAGATGATCAGGATATCATGTCCAACGGAGCTATCGACAAGTCAGAAAATACCACCCGCATCAAATTACCCGCCCCGCTGGTGGGAGTTGCAATCTCCAGTCTGGCATGGTGGCTGCGCACAATTTCCGCCACTATCGACAAGCCAAGGCCACAACCATTGCCTGGACTGCCATCAATGCGATAAAACCGTTCAATCACCTTTTCACGCTGTGATTCAGGTATACCCGGTCCATTGTCTTCCACCTCAAGAATCGCTGTATCCCCATCATGCAATGCACGCACGGTAATCATGCCGCCGATTGGGGTATAGCGCAGCGCGTTATCCACCAAATTACCCAACAACTCCCCCAGTTGCATGCGGTCGCCCAACACAAACACTGACGCCAATTCAAAGCCCAAATCGATTTGTTTGACGTGCGCGCGCGCCAGCCAAACGGTCATATTCGCTTCTACCAAGTCCGCCACGTTTATTTTTTGCATATCCAGCAAATGCGACGCGCCTGGTTCAGCGCGGGCCAATGCCAGCAATTGATTAGCCAAATGGGTGACACGTCGGGTGGTATCAAGCACCACATCCAGTGCTGCGCGAGTTTCTGCACTACGACTGTCACGTAACAGCAATTCTACCTGGGTTTGCAACCCTGCCAATGGGGTTCGTAACTGATGCGCTGCATTCGCCAAGAAACGTTGCTGGGCATCAAACACTTGCGCCATTTCATCCAGCAGCGTGTTCAGCGCATCGACCACCGGCCTGAGTTCCAACGGAGCCACGCTCTTGGACAATGGATGCAAATCTCGCCACGACCGAGCAGCGATTTCTTTGGTTAACGCATCTAACGGACGCAAACCCCGACCGATACCAAACGACACGGTACCAATTGCTGCCAGCACTACCACAACCGCCGGCGTAATCATCAATGCCATCAGTTCGTACAAATTGCGGTCGCGCCGCGACAAGGTTTCGGCTACCTGGACGGTGACCATTGGTGGCGGACCATCCAATCCAGNNAAGCCAGTATCACCCTCTATCAGTACCTTGACCACCCCGACGCGCACATCCATGCCATGGTAAGTGGCGTCATAAAATGTTGGTTTGGTTGAGACAAGATCAGCCACCGGCAAATCAAGATCACCGGCTATGCGATGGTGGCGTTGATCCACAATCTGAAACCAGGCCAAATCGTATACATGGGTAAACAAGGTATGCAAGGTATCAGTGGACATCTGCAAGCGCAACTGACCATTGTCCACCACGATGCGCTGGGACAGTGCCTGCACCGGGTCCATCAACACCCGATCGAAGGCGTGGGTTGCCGCGATTCTGGCACTGAAAAATGAAATGGCGGTGGCTATTACCAACAAACCCAGCAGAGGTCCGAGCAACGATCCGAGCAACAAACCCCGCAGGGTATGTTCAGGCCTGTTGTCGGACATCCCCGGCTTCCAGCAAATAACCAAATCCGCGTATGGTGCGAATATGCACACCGGCTGGCTCAAGCTTCACGCGCAACCGCGACATATACACCTCGATTGCATTCGGACTGATGTTTTCGTCCCAATTGCAGACGGCCTGCAAGATTTTTTCCTTGCTCAGGACCTGCCCTTGACGTAACAACAGGTATTCCAGTACCGACCATTCGCGGGCCGTTAACGACAGCTCGCTACTACCCACCCAAGCGCGCCGTGCAACGGTATCCAACATCAAATCACCACATGTCAGTTGTGAACTGTTAATCAGACTGCTACGCCGCACCAAGGCACGCAGACGCGCCTCAAACTCATTCAACGCAAATGGTTTGACCATATAATCATCAGCGCCCGAATCCAATCCCCGCACCTTGTCGCTCACGTCATCGCGTGCGGTCAAAATCATCACCGGACAGGACTGCCCGCGCGTACGCAAACGTTTCAGCACTGCAAAACCGTCCATGCCCGGCAAACCAATGTCGAGCACGACCAGATCATAATTATCCATACCCAGCAAGCTGTCGGCCTGCTCACCACTTGCCGCCCGGTCCACCGCATAGCCAGACTGCTCCAGCACCCGCATCAACCCGGCTGCCAGCAATTCATCATCTTCAACAATCAACACGCGCATCGTTACCGTCTCCTTGAATGTTTTACATGCGACAAGCCGGCCGGCAAATGGTTGCACCAAAGAATTAAATGTGTGTGAAATGCAGGCCATACTGATAAAGAAAGGGGAGAAGCTGACCGATAAGCCGGGTTCTGTCGTGGGCAATCATTCCTCTAGGCCAGCAGTTACCTGCCGGCTCAAGCAGCCTACCCGCAGACTCGGCGAGCCGCGTCATTGCCTGCCTATTTGGCCTTGCTCCGGATGGAGGTTACCGCGTTTCACGTCCGCCTTGCGGCATACTCGTCTCTGTGGCCCTGTTCCTCACCTCACGGTGGCCGGCCATTAACCGGCATCCTGCTCTGTGGAGCCCGGACTTTCCTCCCC
>DDOT01000031.1:4995-5153 GCA_002341815.1 Thiobacillus sp. UBA2487
CGCTGAAGAATTACAGAATAATTCTTCCACAAGGAACCAAGCAAGCCAACCCGATATTTTCATATATTGATGCGTGCTTTCACTTGCATTCCCTATCGATCTTTTATTCAATTGGGCGTCCGAATGGCGATGCAACGCTTTCATAAAATTCCATTCTG
>DDOT01000069.1:0-175 GCA_002341815.1 Thiobacillus sp. UBA2487
GACGGTCACATTGATCTGCAGTTCCGTACCGCCTGCCAACGACGTGATTTTAACGCTGGCGCTATAGGCAGAAAGTCCGGGAATGGCGGTACCTGTTATATCTAGGATAGGGGTCATGCTGAAGCCGTTATAATCATTGACATTATTGAACGGGGTGGTGGTGCTGTAGCGCGAG
>DDOT01000069.1:251-5439 GCA_002341815.1 Thiobacillus sp. UBA2487
CCGGCAGCACTGGTGGCTATGGCCGCATTGGCATCGGTTGGATCGCACCACGTAAACGGCTGCAGCTCGATTTCATCCAGCAGGCCCTCGGCAATGTCCTGCATCTGCTTCTCGATAATCGGATCGGCGCTGTGCTGCGCGGTAATATTCATCACGCCCAGCACCCCGGCCACCGCAATGCTGACGATGACGATGAACATAATCAGCTCGACCAGCGTGATCCCGCTTTGCGTATGGTTAGGTTTTACACGAGACGTGCCCGGATGAATTCGCAGAGGAAAACAACCTTCATCACCCCTCGTTTTACCAAGGGAAACCTCACGGACACTCGGCATATCGTCAACTATGCACATAGCCGGTTTCCGGTTCGACGATGATGTTGCCCACGCCGGCAACGACGATGGTCTGGCCGGACGAAGGCTGGCCGAGCGCATCAAAGCTGAAGTTGCCCGGTGTGGCGGCAAAGCCCTCATTGCCGCTGGCGGTCACGGTAAACGGGCTGCCGCCGGCGGGACTGTCCAGATTGGTGTTGCAATTGGCCGAATCGGGCACAGGGGCGATAGTCAGCGTCAGGCTGTTGGCGGTGAACGCCACACACACTGTACGCCGCTGCGCGATGGCCGCCTTTTGCGCATAACGCAAGGCGGACATCGACTGGTCGTAAAACCCGCGATTCTTGAAATCGTTGGCGTTGAAAAAACGTGGCATCGCCACCACCGACAGGATGCCGACGATGATTAACACCACGATTAACTCTATCAGAGTAAAGCCCGAGATGGCTCCCTCACCGAAATGGCTTCTAATCACCATTATATGCCTGCAAGCAAGGCATCGCGGCTCAACCCGGACATGAAATCAGGTTATACAGCGTCGACCTGAACCTCAAATCGGATTGCACGTTACGATGCGCCTGCCGGACCAGACGTTCAGATTATGGCGCACCGACAGCAGTAAAGCTTGTGCTGAGCAGCGGATTCGAACCGAAATAGCGCAGCGTGCAGGTAAAAGATTGTCCGCTTCCCGGTGAAGCCGTATCGGCGGCGAGATAATAAGGCTGCGCCGCAGAACCGACGGTATTCAATATCAGAGCCGGATTCAGCAAAAGTCCCACAGAGGAACATTTGCTCACTGCGGCGCACTTATTGGCAGTGACCACATTACCCGTAACCGCGCATCCGCCATAATTGATCGTGGCAGCGGAAGACAACCCGCCCGCAACGCCTGCCAAGGCAGACTGTTGAGCATTACTGGCGATATTGACAAACTTCGGCAACGCCGTCGCGGCCAAAATTCCCAAAATCACAATTACCACGACCAGTTCGATCAGTGTGAAACCGGTTTGTGCAGATTTCATTTTATACCTCACCATCATAAATAATTAACAAAAAATAATCTCACTAACATCAGGAGCAGTTGACCAAATTGGCGTTGATCGTGTACAGCGGCGGCAGATTGATGGCCGTCGGTGGGGCATAACCGATCGTGCAGTCCACAACGCCGCCAATATGGTTAACATCCGATGCGGCGATGGCGTTAGGCGTGGTCAAGCCGCTCAGGGTATAGTCCGGCGTGGTCAGACCCGCCAGCGGCACAATGGTAATCGCATCAGGGTAGCCATTGACATAATTTACCACTTGACCTTCGATCACAATGCCAGTGGTGGCGCTGGTGGTATAACTACTAAATCCTTGCGCAATCAGCGCCGCATGCGCCATGGCGGCGGCACTCTTCACCGCACCCAGCGCGCCTTCCATTTTGGCCAGACGCGCATTAGCCTGCAGCGCAGCGTAGCGCGGCAAGGCAATCGCGGCAAGAATGCCAATAATGGTAATAACGACCACCAATTCGATCAAGGTAAAACCGGTTTGTCTACGTTGCATCAAGCCCCCTCACCAACCTCATCGAGATCTGTCGCGCTAACATGACAGACCCAGCCACAACCAACATCTTTATAAGATTTTGACAAATTGTAGCGCAAATCTGATGCGATAAAACAAGTTTTACGCACCGGGTCAGTGTAAGGCAACCTTGCCCAGGTCCCAAATCGGCAAAAACACGCCCAGCGCCAGAATCAGCACCACCACACCCAGGCCGACAATCAGAATGGGTTCGATCTGCGAAGACAGGGTCTTGAGTTCGTAATCCACTTCGCGTTCGTACATTTGTGCAATTTCTTCCATCAAGCTGTCTATTTCACCGGTTTCTTCGCCCACAGCGATCATTTGCAACACCACCGGTGTGAAGATATTACTGGCCATAGCTGTGCGCGTAATACTTTCACCTCGCTCGATGCCGTTGCGCATCTGCTCGATACGGGAAGCAATGTAGCGATTGTCCACCGTCTGCGCCACAACCACCAAGCTTTGAAGAATCGGCACGCCACTGCGACTGGACAAAGCGAAGCTACGGGCAAAGCGTGCCAGCGTACCTTTCAGCACGATCTTGCCAATGATCGGCAAGCGCAAACGCAGTTTATCCCAATTATAATGCCCGGTATTGGTACTGACGTAATACCTGAAAGCAAATGCCAATCCAATGCCGATGCCCAGCAATATCGCCCAATAATGTACGGTAAAATTGGACGAAGCAATCAAAATCCGTGTCATCAACGGCAATTGGGCGTGAAAACCAGCATACACTTTCGCAAAGGCGGGAATCACGAACAAATTGATAACCCCAATGGCGACCGCCATGGCAATGACAACAAACATGGGATAACGCAACGCGGAACGCACACGATTACCCATCTCGCGTTCGAATTCCATGTGATCAAACAGGCGCAAGAATACTTCATCCAACCGTCCGGTCATTTCGCCTACCCGAACCATGCTCAAATAAAACGGCGAAAACACATCGGGATGTCGATACATGGCCACAGACAGTTCACGACCGGCCTGCAGGGATTCGCGCACGTCCTTCACCGTGCGGGCAAAACTACGGTTGGTGGCTGACTCCTGCAACCCGGTCAGCCCACGCATGATAGGCACGCCTGCTTTCAGCAAAGTGTGCAACTGGCGGCTGAACATCTGCACGTCCAGGGGGGTGATTTTTTCTTCGGTGAGCTTTTGCCACCAACCGACATCGGCCGCAGCTTTCGGCGCGGAGACCGGCACGATATCGATGGGGGTCATTCCGGTGTTCAGCAACAATTCTGCAATGCCGTTGGGGTCATTGCCTTCCAGGGTGGCTTCCACCAATTCCCCGCGCGAGTTACGCGCTTTATAGGCAAAGTATGGCATGTCGTCGCATTACCGTTCGTCGATCTGATTGCTGATGCGCATGGCTTCGCCCAGCGTGGTCTTGCCGGCAGCAGCCAGACGGGCGCCCTGCTCGCCTAATGTATGGCCGGCAATCTGCGCTTGGGCTACGCGCAGAAACTCGCCGGGATCAGTGTGCCCGACCGCTTCCGCGACCTCGGTGGTCATTTCCAACATTTCATACACACCAATACGACCAATAAAACCGGTATGGTTGCAATGAGCGCATCCTAAACCATGTTGATAGCTCGCATCGATCAGCGCGTGATCCGCCAATGATTCCAACCACACCCGCTCATTGGGTAATGGCGTGTAGGCTGTGCTGCAGTTGGCGCAAATTTTACGAACCAGACGCTGTGCCAACACAGCTTGAACGGATGTTGCCACCATATAACGCGGCACGCCCATATCTATCAAACGAACAGGTGTACTGGCCGCGTCGTTTGTATGCAAAGTGGATAAGACCAAGTGGCCGGTAATGGCCGCACGCATGCCAATTTGTGCAGTTTCCTGATCACGCATTTCGCCCAACAGAATAACATCCGGGTCCTGACGCAAAGCGGAACGCAGTACCCGTGCAAAACTAAAATCTATCTTTTCATTTACTTGCACCTGATTGATCCCGGGTAAGCGATACTCGATCGGATCTTCCACCGTGATGATCTTGCGCTCGACACTATTCAGTTCGGATAACGCGCCGTACAAGGTTGTGGTCTTGCCACTGCCGGTTGGCCCAGTCACCAAAATCAGACCGTTCTGGCGGTGGAGAATAACGCGAAAGCGCGCCAGCATGTCCGGCGGCATGCCGATGCCGTTTAAATCCAAGGTATTTCCACCCTGATTAAGCAAACGCATCACCACCGATTCACCATATTGGGTCGGCAAGGTGGAGAGTCGCACGTCGATTGGCTGGTTTTTAACCTTGACTCCAAAGCGTCCATCTTGCGGCAAGCGTTTTTCCGAAATGTCCAATCCGGACATAATTTTCAAGCGCATGGCCAATGCTGATGCGATCTTGCTGTCAGCGCGGGTTTGCAGGTTAAGCACACCATCGATGCGAAACCGTATCTGCAGATTATCAGCCTGCGGCTCAATGTGAATGTCGGAGGCGTGTACCTGTACAGCGTCATCAAACACCGATTGCAACAGTTTGGCTACTGGCGCATCTTCTGCGCCCGACACTGCAGTCAGGCTGGCGAAATCGATCGCATCGTCGCCCATTTCATTTTCCAACTCACGGGCGAAATCAGTGATCTCGTTGGTTTTACGGTAAACACGATCAATGGTTTGCAACAATTCGTCTTCGTTCACCACGGCCAGATCAATATCTTTTTTGACCGTACGCAAGATGTCATCATAAGCCGGCAGGTCAGTAGGATCGGACATGCCGACCAACACACTACTACCCCGGTCTTCCAGAACCAGTGCACGGAAACGCCGTGCCTGCATCTCAGGCAACTGGCGCACGGCTTCGAATTTAATAACTTGATTTTTGAGCCGGATGAACGGAATGTGGAACTGACGCGCAATGGCTTCACTGATCTGTTCTTCGGTAACAAAACCGTTTTCGACCAGAAAGCGTCCCAGACGACGGCCAGATTTCTGCTGCGCCTGAAGCGCACTTTCCAGTTGCACCTCCGACAACAATTTTTGCTGAATCAGCAATTCGCCAAGGCGAATTTTCTCAGGACGGGCCATGAATCATTCCGGTTTCGTCATATCAATCGGTAAATATCACTTAAAGAAACCACTTTGGTGCGCGACCGAGATCAGCTATCAACGGCGCCCCTATCGACAATGCACGTAGCGGTTATACCCATGATACATCATACCGTTTATCAGCCTGTACACGCAATCTGCCGGGCGAACAGGCCACATACCTTTAACCCGATCTTTTCATGAATTCTCATGATGATCACGCAGTATTTTGT
>DDOT01000148.1:0-491 GCA_002341815.1 Thiobacillus sp. UBA2487
AAATCACGTCGTTGGCAGGCGGTACGGAACTGCAGATCAATGTGACCGTCACCCATGGCAGCAATAGCCTGACCCTGACCGGTTATCGGTATCGTTATGCACCGAATGCGTTGCCTTGATGATTTTGGGGTGCTCGTCGCGCGGGGCTGAGTGCGCGTGGCGCAGCCATGATTTGAATAACAGCCCGCCTGTGTGGTGTTTGGCTGCCATGACCAGTTGTGTGGGTAAATACGCTGACGGGATCTTTCAATCAAGGTGAGTTGCTGACGTGTATTTCATCGTACAACGACACCGTTTCGCCACTTTCGGTTAACTGTAAGGCGACGCTTATCAATCCGTTTTCCTGTGCGATGACCTGCTGGGTGTAAGTAAAGCTGCAACTGCTGATGTGGCTGGCGAGCAAGGCGCTTGAGCCGCTGCTAAAAGCGGTTGGTTGGGTCGGTTCAGTGGGTGAATTGGTATAATTCCAGTAGCGCGTGAGCGTGCCGGCT
>DDOT01000148.1:564-2723 GCA_002341815.1 Thiobacillus sp. UBA2487
GATGTTGATGGTTGCACCACTGACTGAAGAAATCGGGCTGGTATTGTCGCCCGCATACGCATTGGCACCAGGAATGCCGAGATTATATACCGTAACCCAGCCATTGGCGGCGCTTGGTGCAGGGCCCAGCACGCAGAAACTGGTCGGAGTGCTTGTAAAATCCAGCGGGGTGTTGCAAGCGGGCGAAGCTGGATCGGTGTCGGCCCGATAACGTCCGCCGGTCGTGACCGGGAGAAACTCCAGATAATACACATTACCCACGGCGGTTGTTCGTACACTGTTGGGCAATGCCGCGTTCAGATCGCGTTCAAGCCGACGTATGGCGGTATCGGCGATATCGGTCATCTCGGCGCGACGCGCGCTGTCAAAGTAACCTTGTACCGGCGCTTTAATGAATACCGCTACCATGCCGGAGATGATGGCGGTGATGGTGATGACGATAACCGCTTCAATAAGCGTGAAGCCTTTTTCGGAATGCATCTTGCGATCCTTGTATAAATCGACATGCAATTTTGTTATCGAATCGTTATCATCCAAGCCCGCCTCCGTTTTTATGAAGAACCAATCCTCATGGAAGCGCTATTATATCCCGCTATGGGTTGCATCGATTATATCGTTCGCCAACGCATTACTCTATTTCATTGCTTGTACAATCACTGTGCGTTTAACGCAGTTTAGCGACACACGACTTTGCTCCGCCAATCTGTCGTCGTGGTCGTGTGGGAATTAATCAGCGATTCTCTAAGGATGTATAATGCAGTAACAGGTGTCGTATTGCTGGGGGAATGACCATGTTTGATTTGACCGTTGCCCCGGACGACTGTTTTTTGGATGCCAAGGCCATGGCGCAAAGGTTGGCAAACAGGATGAAAAGTGCAAAACGTGACGGGTGTTGCAGGTGTCTGTTGCACCGGCCCGATGCCGAAAATGGTTTTGCGATTGTTTCGGCTATTTTCTTGCTGGTAGTGCTGGCCGCGCTGGGTGGGTTCATGCTGACGTTTTCCAATGCGCAGCACATGAGCGCTACGCAGGATTTGCAGGGAGCCAGAGCCTTGCAGGCCGCACGGGCGGGCATCGATTGGGGCGCGTACCAGATTTTGCAGGGCGGCAACCCCGGTTGTACGGGCGCGCCGGTATTGGGGGGGACGTTGGCCGGATTTAATCTCAATGTGTCTTGTGCCGCTTTTGGTCCCTATACTGAAGGAACCAACACATTTTCTCTGTACCAGATTACATCTACCGCCAGCATGGGTACTTTGGGCAGCACAACATATATCGAGCGGCAGATGCAGGCAACGATAGCCCACTAAAGCGAGGCGTATATGACGATGATGGCTTGTCGTTTGAGACAAATTTTGCTGTTTGGATTCGGTATATGGTTTGCCCAGCTCGCGATGGCGACCAATTACAGTTTTCCGAGCAATATGCCCGTCGGATGCAGCAACAACGGCGGCGGTAATTATACATGTGGTAGCATCAGCCTGAACTGGGGCGATACGATCGCCATCGGATATAAACCCGCCAGCATCACGGTTAACGGCAACCTGTCGTTGCAAAATGCGCAAATCAATATTGGTGAACAGGCATCGGATTTGTCTCTTATTGTCAACGGCACGCTTTCTTCAAATACCGGTGCTGCCGTGGTGGCCAATCTGAGCGTCAATGGCGCGGCCAACCTGGGCTACCAGAATCAGATTACTGGCAATGTGAAAGCGGGTTCCTTGGGTGACGGTGGCGCTACGACCTATACCGGCAATGTCACAGTGACGAATGCGGCATCCTTTGGTTATGGGTCGAGTATCACGGGGAATGTCAGCGCGGCTTCGGTGAGTGATGGGTNNCACGTACGGCGGCTCGATAACGGCCAGCGGGGGAGCGATTACTCTGCAATTCGGTGATAATGTCGCCGGGAACGTCACGGATCAGGCGAGCAGTAGCGGAAGGATTACGCTTAATAGCGCTACGCAGGTGTCGGGGTGTGTTGAAACCTCCACCAATGCGCCGAACAGTATCAATCTCGGGTGGTTTGCCAGCGTGGGTGGCGTGTGTTGCTTGAGCGGCAACAGTTGCGGGACAAGTTGCGTTTCAAATGGTTTTTTTGGGGCGTTTATGCCACCCGTTTGTTCATTGGCATCAGCATCGCCATTGGTGTTATACCA